>WFRY01000022.1 GCA_015486315.1 Desulfobulbaceae bacterium | reverse complement strand
GATTACATCCATCAGGAAAAAGTATATATCTCTAAAGCCTTTTTTACTATTGTCACAAAATTCAGTTGGATTTGATCGTATCCCGGTTCCCGGTGAGCGATTGGACTAATTTATCCGGCAATGAAAACATGCTTGCGAGAGGCCGGAATCCAGGAAGAATACGATCGGTAGTTTTGAGCAAAGCATCGTTTTCCTCGGCAAGAGATTTTCCTATTTCAGCGAATAGTTCTTCAATATTATCTTTCCCGTCAAGGAGGATTTTCATATAGGCTGGATTATCCATATTTTTCACCAACGGAGTATCAGCCAGCATTGTCTGTAATGCCCTGTGCATGGAATTATTGCCTGTTTTTCGTCGATAGCCACGTCTGATTTTTCGGAAAAATTGCTCAAGGATATTGTTGGTGCGCTGGGGATATATTATGGACGGTCCAATTGGTGTCTGTACGGAAATGGGGTCGGCAAAGAGCTTGTCGCCGTATTTATCGATTTGGGCAGCCATTTTTTTACTCAGGCGGTCTGCGACGAGTTCGGGCTTTTTATCAAGAGAACAACGAAATTTTTCCACACCTTGGCGGATTGTAGCCATGGCAGTAGTTGAGCCTTCATCATTTAAACCTTTGTCTCCGCCCATCGGTGCAATGCGCATCGCTGTGCGCAGGGAGTCAAAAATCTTGCAGCGCCAGTGTAATTCATCTACTGCTTTGCGGAGTTCCGGGTCTTCGGCGACAAAACATGCTTCTGTAAGCAGCTTGAAGACAGGTTGACTTTTGCTGGGTTTGTCATTGTCCAAGAACAATTTCAGTAAGTCAGGCATACGTTGTTCTAATTCCAATAGACGATCGACAAATCCCAGCAAAGGACGATCAAAGGGAAAACCATATCCGTCTCCACAGCGTTTGCCCTGCAGTGCCCAAAGCACCAGCGAATAGATTGAAGCCAGAGAGGTGGTGCTATTGTCTTCCAAAAGCTCTGTATTGGTGACAGCCTCTGTAAATGCAGCTGCCTGATCACTGTGCAGAGCCAGCAACGGTCGCAACTCCCGCGCCAGTGAGTGCAACCGTGTACTGGTGCCATGACTTCGGAGGCATTTGCGTAGTCTGGCATATGCCGATTCAAGGTAATCCTTGCCAATGTCACGAAGAAAATGAAAATGGCAAATGAAGTCGTGTACACCGGGAAAAACTGTGGCAATCGCTTTACCGATACCAGTGCCCATATCGCGGACGCAGGCCAGCGGGGTTCCGTAGTCAGAGTCAATTTTTCTTAAAAAAGGAATGATATGGTCGGCATGTTCCGTTGATATCTTAACGTTTGCGAGTACAAATTTACTCAGGCTGTCTATTCCTGTCATCAGTGCCGGGGCATCTCCGTCGTGGGTGGCATCGAGATGCAGGATATAGCCGCCAGTCATTGTCATCGCCTGCCGAATTTTTGGCGTTGCCCTGCGATGGGCGGCAGCGAGAAACGTGATGAATTTACGTCCCAGATAACCAATTTCGGAGGGGGAAAGGCGGATGTTATGCACAATCAGCTCGCCACTGATTTCCTGAACGGTGCGGTACCGCCTGAACAGGGCCTGGCCTACAAAAACAAGCAAGTCGTAGGCGACATTGCAATGTTTCGGGACAAGGCTTTGCAACGCTTCGGATTCAAAGGTGCAATGACAATCGTGACACCGGCCGACGGTTTCTCGGGCAATAAACGGCCCGGTCATGCTGAGTACTGTTTTACGTCTGGTCTTTTGCACCTTGAGTTGGGCACCACAGTAAGAGCAAAACCCGGATTGCGGAGCAAAATGTATAACAGGCGGTTGCGGGAATAACGACGAGGGGGATATTTCCAGAGTTGTTTGCTCCCTCCAGTAACCCAGTGCCTTTAAGGCCTTGGATCCACAGTCAGCATCGTTTTTTTTAACCCATGCAGGTCGAACAATTTTTCTACCTGAACAGCATTGAGTCGAATATGACTTTGACTGACAATTGCTTTGGCTAATTGCTCGAAGTTGAGATCGGGTTGACGGATAAACTCCGCCAGGATCAACACTGCAACTTCCGCAGGCAACGGGACAGAGACGATTTCCCCTTCCCGTGCTTGAAGCTGCATGGCTTGAGTGGAAGGATCTACTGCAAGATAAAGGTATGACCGCCCCTGCTTTTGCCTGTGAAGTTTTTTCTGGCGATACAACTGAACCAGAACGGAGTGACAACGGCAACGGAGCTTCTCGCCAAGCTGTTCTGCGGTCATGCCGCCTTGACTCTGAGTGACCAGCCTGATGAGAGTGTTGGTTAAACTGCCGGCCCGTGAAAATCCGATGAGGTCGAAAAACCAGATTCCGTTCCGGTCGAAGTGAGGAATTGTGCGCAAAGTATACCACTTTCCGTTGTGGGTAAAGCTGCTGTAGTAGCCTGCTTCGACCAGGAACCGCCTGGTTGAAGGTACTGAATATCCTATTGCCGTAGCGAGTGGCTTGATCATCCAGCACGATTGCTGGAAAAAGAGAGAGACAAGTTTTTCCTGCGGCATGACGGGCTCCTGATAAAGTATTGCACAAGCGGTCGATATTGACGCTCATATGCAATACTTTATCAGAAAATGGTTGCTTTGGCAATCCCGGACATGTGGCGACTGAATCGAATAAATTTATCAATATATTATTATGTTTCAGGTGGTTACGCATGAAATTGTCACTGCGCCAGTTGATTTCTCAGAAAAAATATTTTGAGATTTATGATCAAGTATGGCATGATATTCTCCTGTAACTATTTGAAATTAAAGGATCCAACTGAATTTTGTGACAATAGATAAAAAGTAACTGTTTTTCTGAAATTTTTCCTTTCCATATCCTCTGAATCAGCCGATACTCTAACTATGGAAACAGCTATGTAGGGTGCACACTGCGCACCATTTACATGGTCCTTTTCTTGAAAACGATGATTAATTTTTGAACCTTATTGGCCTTCAACATAAACACCGAAGCATACAGAGAATATTGATGGTGCGCAGTGCACACCCTACTCTATTGTAACG
>WFRY01000021.1 GCA_015486315.1 Desulfobulbaceae bacterium | reverse complement strand
GTTCCGGCTATGAACAGATTATGCCAGGGGGTTTTGCCGCTCTTTATCTTGATCGGACTGCCGTACACTGCTCCCTGGGGCTTTTTCGTAAAGTGCTCAATGGTTGTCGGAGTGAAACTATCCTGATATACAACGTCCTGCCGGTAATTCCCAATAATTTTCCCAACTGCAGCCGATGAAAGCCGTCCGCACTCCTGTTTGAGCTGTAGATACTGCTCCGGATCGGTCTGCTGCCAGAGGTCGTAGTTGGCAGCATTGGTTACCCTGACCTGGACGGGATTCTTTGATTCCAGGCCCTGAAAATTATCCGGAAAGCAGATAACACCCCATGAAGGATCAATGGCTGTTTCCGGCCGCTGATAGTTGAGTGTATCACGTTGGTTGTAGAACAGAATAGTCCGCCGGGTCCGTTCCTGCTGCAGATTTGCCGCCGGAACCATGGCAATGGTCTCCATGAAACTCATCCGGCCGATATACTTTTCCAGCACCAGGTCCCAGCCGCTCAGGCGGGCGGTTCCCGGAATACCCACCGTGGACAGCAGACTATCGGCAGTAATCTCTTCACCGGACTCAAGACGTATACCATGCACCCGGTCATTACTGCCGAATATCTTCTCTACAGGAGAACGGAAACGGAGCTCACCGCCAAAGTTTTTGTACTGATCAAGCAGGGTATCGAGCAAATCCTTGATCGTGCCCTGGGGCCGAAAAAAACCTTCCAGAAAGAGGGCCCGGAACATTATGGCAAACTGGCCCAGGTCCATGTCATACTCTTCGGCATTCCCGTAGACCATGAGCGGCAGGAGAAGCATGTCCTCAAGCAGAGTGTTTTCCAGACGCTGATGGAGATAGGTCCGGGCGGACTGCCAGGGAGCCTCGGCAAAGGGATCATAGGCATCAATTTCCTGCACCAGGAGCCGGAACCGGTCGATTGCCGCAGGAAAATGTCCGGCGATCTCTTCATAGAGCAGATCCGGGTTGTTGGAAAAGCGGAGTGATGCCCCGGGGAAAATCACCTCGGAACCAACCTGCTCATGGGTGATAAATCGTTTACGGGAGAGTTTCAACTGACGGAACAACCGGTTGAGCGGTGCATGCTTTTCACCCCTGGGGGCAAAATTGGTCATGGCATGAAGCCCGGTTTCCAAAAGGTAGCCCTGGCGGGTATACCAGGAGTTTAAACCGCCGGGGCGGGAATGCTGCTCAACAATCAGGGTCTTCTGCCCGAAACGGGCTGAACGAATACCGGCGGCCAGCCCGGACAGGCCGCCGCCGATGATAATGAGCTGATAATCAGCCATATGGACTTTTTAAATCACGAGATCTACGAACCACACGACAGGATCTGTTTGCGTGAATTTGGTGTGGTTCGTGATTTCAGGAGTCTTTCAGTTTTGGCTCAAGATAGTTGACACAGCTGGTCAGGGTGGCCAGTTCCGGATACTCTTCTTCGGGAATCTGCAGCTTGTAACGTTTGCGAAGTTCCATGACAATATCAAGAAAGTCCATGGAATCAAGATCGAGCTGATCCCGAAGCGGTTTTTCCGCATCCAAACCGTCAAACTCTGCATCTTCGTCTATATCTTCAATAATTTCAAGGATAACATCCTTGATTTCGTCACGGGTCATGCCTGTTCCTCTATATAAAAAACAACAAATGAATTATTATATTTTTGCAGAAACAGACAATATTAGCACAGAATCGACTACTTTGCCACAAATCTCTTGACAATTACCACTGAATTTATTCCGACCATACCGAATGAGTTGTTGAGGATGGTCTCAACCGCATCAAGTCGTTCCGGTGTGCCTGCAACCAGTCCCGGCAGGGCACAGTCCGGATCCAGGTTATCCAGGTTGATGGTCGGGTGAATCTGATTATCGATAAACGAGGACAGGTTGGCGGCCAGCTCCAGCACACCAGCCGCACCCATGGCATGACCGATGATCGACTTGGTATTGTTCACCCTGGTACCCGGGCAGTCGGCAAAGACCTCACGAATAGCCTTGCATTCCTCCACATCCCCCTGCCGGGTTCCGGTTGCATGGGTATTAATCAGGGTAATGTCGGAAGGCTCCATACTGGCCCGGTCCAGGGCCAGTCGAATACATTCCGCCTGACGGGGACCATAGGGCAGAACAAAATCACGGGCATCCGAGTTCATGGCATGCCCGGCAATCTCCCCGTAAACTGTTGCCCCTCGGGAAAGCGCCCTGTCCAGACGTTCCAGGGTAAAGACACAACCTCCTTCAGAGATAACAATCCCATTCCGGTCCCGATCAAAGGGACGACTGGCCAGAGTCGGGTCCTCATGTTCCGCCAACGCTCCCTGGGCCCGGAAGCTGGCAAAGATACCGAATGAACCGGTGCATTCCGAAATGCCGCCGCACAGGGCAAAGTCAACCTCACCCAGCCGCAGCATCTGGCTGCCCTGAATCAGGGCAGCGTTACCGGCGGCACAGGCCGCGCCCACCGAATAATGGGGGCCGGTAATGCCGAGATTCATGGTGATCTCACCGGCCGGATTGTTGAGTACGGTGCGGGGATTATGATGGTGGGTCCAATAGTCGACATTGTAGTCGAACTGACTGATATTATAGACCTCGTTCTCGGTCTCCACTGTGCCGTGCTCGGTCAGGCCGATATAGACCCCGGTCCGGGCCCGGTCATACTCGGAAAAATCAATCCCGGCATCTGCCAGGGCCTCCCCGGCACAGTACACCCCGATACAACC
>WFRY01000020.1 GCA_015486315.1 Desulfobulbaceae bacterium | reverse complement strand
TTATGTATCACCAGTTCAACGACGAACCGGAAGATCTCCGTGATTTTTTTGCAGAGCAGGACACCCCCATTGAACATCAGGAGATGGTGTATCATATTCAGTCAGGCACTGCTGAGCCGGGAACCACTATCACTTTGACCTTGTATGATAAGGAAGGTCATACTCTGGGCAGCCAGATGGTCATGGCCGATACCGGAGGCAACTGGCTGGCCGGCTTTCCCGGGATACGTCTACATGACGTGCCGCACCGGGTCGAGATACAGCAGACCGCCTCTACATACAACATCAGTTCACCCGGGCTGTTGAACATGCGGACCTATTTTCATCCAACCTATACAGGCATGTTGTTCTCAAGCTCAATCATGACTGTGAACGGAATTATGGCGGCAATGCCCTCAACAGTTATGGATTCGATGCATAATATGAATCTCTCTGTCTTTCAGATTGCCTGGGACAGCTTTTACGACTATGAGTTTATCAACCCTTCAATTAATCCGTCGGATTTGGGACACTGATACTGTGTGTACATTATCCGACCGAGACATAGAACCATGAAAAACACTTTATTGTTTTATATTGCAGCCGCAGTCTTCCTTATGCCCTGTACGGCTGCCATGGCAGAGCAGGATGATGATCCCACTGACTATGAAATTGTGGTCAAGGCGGCCTCGGACAGTGATTCGGACTATGAAAAGCTGAAAGAAAAACTACTGAACAGGTATACGCCGTATCTGGAAAAGCTAACCAGCATGGAGAGTCATTCCTCCAATATTTTTTCCGGCATGAATAACGGCGGAACCTCCATTGGCGAGGGTTCGGTTCCAGCCGATTATTCCCCATGGTGGAGCGGGCAGGTGAGAAAGGGCGTCACCCACGGTACCGAGCAGATTATGGTCGATTCTACCTCGCTCTTTACCAGGGCGCTGCAGTATTCCTCTCAAATCAAGGTGTTCAGCGATCTGCCCCTGATTCGTGAAACAGGCATCCAGGAAGCGGACGGTGCCTTTGATTTTAGAATTTTTACCGAAGGTCGTCTGCAGAGTCTGGATGAACCGGTGGGCGACGATCTGAAAACCGGTGGTCCTCTCCGTTACGAAGAAGACAGCAAGGGCATTGAGTACGGTATCAGAAAAAAATTCAGCCCGGGTACCGAGGTTGAAATAAAACAATCGATCAGTGACAAGGATACCAACTCCGTCTATTTCAACCCCAATGATCAGGCCTGGTCCGGCACCTACCTGACTATTCGCCAGCCTTTGCTGAAAGGGTTTGGTATTGCCTATAATACAACAGCGCTCAACCTTGCCGGTATTGACCACGGTGTTGCCGAAGAAGAGCTGCGGCGTAATATTGAAAGTCATCTGCTTGAGGTCAGTCGGGCCTACTGGGGCTTGTATCTTGAGCGGTCCCTGCTGGCCCAGAAGAATAAACTGGTCCAAAAAACTGCTGAGATTTACAAAAAAATGCAGCAGAGGACCAGCGTTGATGTCCAGCCAAGCCTGCTTGCCCGGGCAAAATCCATGCTCAGCAGCTATGAAATGGCTGAACTGCAGGCCGGGTATGCCGTGCTCAATGCGCAGTCCAGGCTCAGGGCACTGATCAATGATCCGGAGCTGCTCAACGCCTCAGGAGTAGAACTGGTAACGAATCAGCCCCCCAGTTACAGTTTTATCGATATCCCCCTGGATACGGTCCTGCAGACCGCTCTGGATAATCGTCCGGAGGTGTCCCAGTCGGTCCGTCATATCCAGGCCGCATACATTCGACTGGAGCAGTCAGATAATGAACTGATGCCTACCCTGGAACTTTTTTTTCAGACCTATGTCAAGGGACTTGAAGGGGATTATGATTATGGAGAATCGTACAGCAACCAGTTTGATGAGGGACAACCCAGCTATGTCGGCGGTCTGAGGTTTGAATATCCGCTTGGTAACAATGAGGCTGAGGCACGCAACAGACGTAAACGGCTTGAAATACGTCAACTGCTCCATCAGCTTGATACAACAGTTGAAAATGTTTTGCTGGAATCCCAGGTATCTTACCGGGAGTTAACAAAAAATTATCGTTCCATTGTCCAGGGGTATGATATCATGCAGGCGGATCGGGAAGAGATTGATGCACTCAAATCCCGTATTGAGTTGATGATTTCTCAGGGGGAACCATACGGTGACCTGTTATACAGGATGCTTGACGCCTTTGAACGGCTCAGTAAATCTGAAGAAATTCTGGCCAAAAGTGAACTGACCTATAATTATTCACTGTACAACCTGTACAGAGCCATGGGCGTCCTGGTCAGTAAAAATGATATTGTCTTTACCAAAACGCAATCCGATGATAATCTGCCACTCATGAAAATCAGCCGACAGGAACAGTAAACGTATTCCTCACAGAGAAAAAAGTGGAGTCGGTATCAGGATCTTGCCGTAGTATCGGCTTTGTTGGTTATTATTGTGAAACGCGCAATTATTATATGCTCCTTTACTCTTCTTGTCCTTTCCTGCCATGCGGCCCTGTCCGCCTCTGTTGACACCTTTCTTGAACCCAGTCAACTCATTGATATCAGCAGTCCCTTTCGTGATCGGGTGTCGACGATTTTAGTGGAAGAGGGAGATGTGGTCGAGGCTGGACAGTTGCTGGCCGAACTTGATACCCGTCTACTCCGGTCCCAGCTTGAACAGGCCCGGAAAGCCGCATCGTTTCACGGCACTATTGATGCCGCCGCCGCTGTTGTCCGCCAGCGAAAGAGCAGATTGAAAAAAATCAGCAAGCTGATCAAGACGGGTAATGCCCATCCGCAGGAACTGCTCTCGGCCCAGACGCAGCTGGCACTGGCTAATGCCGAGTTGTTGCGTGCTCAAGAGGAACAGCAGCTCCGCAAACTGGAAGTTGCAACCATCCTTGCCCGCATTGAGGAAAAAAAGTTGACCAGCCCGGTGCGAGCTGTCGTCGTCCGAATTTACAAACAGCCGGCAGAACTCACTGGCGGGCCGGACCAGCAGCCGTTACTTTCTCTTGTTCAGCTCGATCCCCTGACGGCCACCTTTCATTTAGACCCGGCTGCTGCCGGTCGTCTCACGAAAGATCAATCCCCTACCCTGCAGGTAGACGGCAAACCGATAAACGGCAGGGTAAAGTATATATCACCGGTTATTGATGCGCAGAGCGGCACGGTTACTGTGCGTATTAATATTCCCAATCCCCAGCATATAATAACAAGCGGCAGTCGATGTACCATCGATCTGGACCGCAAACAGGAGAACAACGATGTCCCAGGACAACAAAACAGAAAAACAACAGAACATTAAGGTCCGTTACAACGAAACCTCGGCCCTGTTTGCCTCGCAGTTTCTCATCAACTCCACGGCAGAAGACCTGACAATTAACTTTTCTTCAGGAGCCCTGTCGGACCCGGGATCCGGAGAAGCCATACTGCCGGTCCATACCCGCATTGCCATGACCATGGAGGCCGCTCGAAGACTGCAGGGTATCCTGAACCAGGTATTGAATCAGCAGCAGACCGGAAAACCGCTGGAAAGTCAGGCCGGGTTCTCCAAACTGAATTGAGCCCCCCTGTCACGCTGATAAATATATTGTGACACAATCCTCTCCTTTGCCAAAGCTCACTGCCGTTGACCGACCTGATATTTCACAACTCAGCCGGCTGCTTGTGCAAACGCATGCATCCTCTGACACAGAGACAGAACTGATCAGAAACTACCTGCAGTTTTCTGTGGGTTTGATCAATGCGGCCGGGGCTGTTGTATTAAAGAAGAATAAGGATCAGCTCAACATTGTAGACGAAATCCTCTCACGACAGGCCCTTCAGCTTGGGGTCGATATCCGTCGGGAACTCAATGTAATATGTGCCGGGGCTGATGCTGAAAATCGGGCAATCCATGTCCGACTGGCACCGGATTCTCCTGTCTGGCTGATCGCCTGTCCTGCCGGAGATGATACACTGCATGTCGTTGTCGGCCTGGTTCTGTTCGCCGGCGATCAGCAGATAGAACCTTTTCTGATAATCAGCCAACTCCTGACATCGCTGCTGGCCGGAGATCTGAACCGTTTTCATACAACCGCTGCCGGGG
>WFRY01000019.1 GCA_015486315.1 Desulfobulbaceae bacterium | reverse complement strand
GTCCAAGATGTCCAATTTAAATCCAATTGATTGATATTACGTATAAACAGATTAAAGCAACACTCAGTTTTTACGAGGTCTGTAAATAGTTACGCTCAATAAAGTATAACTTTGGTCATACCAAAAGTCAATTTTAAGATAACTCCTGGATCCCCGATAACAACATTCGGGGATGACAGTCTGAATTAACTGTAAATCCGTCATCTGGCATGAAATAATGGAGTGATAGCACACTACAGACAGGGAAGTGCTTCATCACTTTCGATCGTAACTTGATTCAATTCGGAGACAGGATAATTTTGGCAAACTGAGGCGGAAAAAAACAGTCCTCTTCGACCGGAGGCAAAATGTATCTACTATCCATTATACGGACAGCTATCAGTTCAGATAAAAATATACGCATTTCTAATAAACCTCAAGCCGGGTCATTGTTTTATTCTATGTTCTTTCGAATCAGGCGGGCAGCAAAAAAACCCTCAATCTCCTCGGAGGGAAGGGGTTTGAAAAATCCATTGTCGTCAACCAGTGCAGCCGCACTCTCCGGCAGAAATTCTCTGCAGCTGGTCAAAGTGAAATCAGCAGTGGTGGCCATAAACTGCTCTATGACCAGTTCGTTTTCCTCCGGTTCCAGGGAGCAGGTGGCATAGACCAGAACACCGCCGGGAGCAAGCATTGATGCTGCAGTCTGCAGCAGGTTGAGTTGAAGAACCCGGTTTGCAGCCAGGTCTTCCGGTCGGCGGTTCCAGCGGATATCAGGGTGTTTACGGATAACCCCGGTGCCGGAGCAGGGCGCATCGATCAGGATTCCCGAAAAGGGCCCTGGATCTGAGGAGGAAAAGCTCTGCAGATCCTGATCGACAATGATGACACGTTCAGCAAGTTGCTGCCGTAACAGGTTGTCGGCAAGCAGGCGTTGTCGCCGCAGGTCCGGCTCAACGGCATAAAGTGATGCTTCCGGCGGTAATATTGCGGCAATGGAACAGGTCTTTCCGCCCAGTCCGGCACAACCGTCAAGATATCGACCTCCCGGAGTAAGTGGTTGCAGCAGCAGGCCGGTCAGTTGGGCTGCCTGATCCTGGATTTGAAATAAGCCGTCCTTAAAGCCGGGCAGGGCGGTAACTGCCCCCCTGTGATCCTGGAGTATCAGGCTCTCTGCTGCATATCTGCCCGGTATGGCGGTTATTCCGTGTCGGCAAAATAACGAGGTGAGTTGTTTGACATCTGTGAGCGACCTGTTTGCCTGCAGGCAGAGTTCAGGCTCCAGGCTGTTGATCCGGCATATTTCCTCCATTTGGGATACGCCGAAATGATTGCGCCAGCGCTCGGTCAGCCAGGCCGGGTGCTCAAGCAGTGGAGTGTTGCCCGGGCCGGCTGTTTCAGGTGAAGGAAGTGTCTTTTTTTGTCTGACAATGGCCCGCAGTATGCCGTTGGTAAACTTGAGCAGCCAGCCCGGCTGGCGGGCTTTTTTTAATGTTTTGACGGTTTCGTTGACCGCTGCGGAGTCAGGGATACGCTGGAGAAAGCAGATCTGGTATACGCCGACCCGCAATGCGGTCAGGGTAAGGGGTTTCATTTTGCGAAGCGGCGTTTTGGAAAAACGGGAGAGAATGGTGTCGAGGTATTGCTGCCTGCGCAGTACACCCATGACCAGCATGACCGATAGCCGGCGATCTTCCGGTTTCAGGTCGGATTCATGGATAATGGTATCAATAAATTCCTGGATCGGTTTCCCGGTTCCGGACCACCGGGTCAGGCAGTGTATGGCCGGACTGCGGGATGTCCCGGATGTGAGCGGTTTTTTCATACTGCGGTGGTGCAGGCGGTCACGGTGTTTTTCCCCTTATTCTTGCTCTGGAACAGGGCCTGGTCTGCACAGCCCAGCAGCTCGGTCAGGGTCCGGCCGTTATCGGGGAAGGTTGCTACGCCGCAACTGACGGTGATATGGATGGCAAGGTCCTGGGTAGCAAGGAACCGTGTCTGCTCGATGGCCCGGCGGATACTTTCAGCAACCTTCATACCCTGCCCGAGATCATGGCCTGCCAGGACGGCAATAAATTCATCGCCGCCGTAACTGACACCATAACATCCTTCCGGCAGGACGGAACGGACCACATCTGCCAGCTCGGCAATGGTGCGGCTGCCGTTGAGATGTCCATACCTGTCCACCACATTTTTGAAATCATCAATGTCCATGAAGATGACTGACAGGGATCTGTTGCGGTGCATGTCCAGCTGGCCCTGCAGGGTCTGATACAGGTAACGGGTGTTGTAAAAGTTGGTCAGGTCGTCACGAATGGCGAGTTCCCGGTAGCGAGCCTCGCTGGCCTTCAGCTTTTTCTGGGCCTGGCGCAGGGCAAGGTGGGTCTGGACCCGGGCCAGCAGTTCGGCTGTCGTGTAGGGCTTGTTGATATAATCCTGTCCACCTGCCTGGAAGCCGGTAATAATATCCCGCTGGTTCCGGCGGGAGGTGACAAACAGGACAGGAATATCCGAGGTGTGCGGGTCCTGTTTCAAGCTCCGGCAGATATCAAAGGCCGATCCGTCAGGCAACCCCACATCCAGCAGAACCAGGTCGGGTTGAATTTTCGGCAGAACGGAAAGGGCTTCCTTCTTACTGCTCACTGCAGTGACCTGATAGCCGGCACTGACTAAAACACCACCTAACATTCTGACAATGCCTCGATTGTCATCGGCAATCAATATAACCGGGCTGACCGTAAAATCTTGTTTTTCCATGGGCATCACAATGAGACAGGATAGAAAAAAAGTCAAGAAAATCAATTTTGCGTCCTCTGTTAAAGAAAAAGAGGTATTCTCATTAAGAATGATATGGACAAATTTTCCGAGCGTGATAGAGTAAAAAATTTTGTTGTCGAATTTTGGTGAAATTGAAATTTGTAAAAGTTACAGGAGAACAAAAATGAAAAAAATGTCGTTTGTTATGGTAGCCGTCTTCCTCTTGATCTCTGCATCAATGGCCGCTGCCGGAACCCTGCAGGATGTTCAGAAGCGCGGTCAGCTGGTATGTGGGGTTTCCACGGGGCTGCCGGGTTTCTCAGCCACCGATGAAAAAGGTGTATGGAAAGGCCTTGATGTTGACGGCTGTAAAGCTGTTGCCGCCGCTGTTCTCGGCGATGCCTCTAAAATTAAATATGTACCCTTAAACTCTAAAGAGCGTTTTACCGCCCTGCAGTCAGGTGAGATTGATGTTCTGGTTCGTGGCACCACCTGGACCCTGCATCGCGATACCGCACTGGGACTGAACTTTGCCGGTGTCAATTATTACGATGGTCAGGGTTTTATGGTAAACAAGAAACTTGGTGTCAAGAGTGCCTCGGAGCTTGACGGTGCCTCCTTCTGTATCGATGCCGGTACCACCACGGAACTCAACCTGGCGGATTATTTTACCGAGCATAAAATGAAGTATGATGCAGTGGTTTTTGATACCCATGATGGAACCTTGAAAGGATTTGAGGCCGGTCGCTGTGATTGCCTTACTTCCGATCAGTCCCAACTCTATGGTTTGCGTACGCATCTCGCCGATCCGTCTTCAGCTGTTGTTCTGCCCGATGTTATCTCCAAGGAGCCCCTTGGGCCTGTTGTTCGTCAGGGAGATGATGAGTGGTTCAACATTGTACGCTGGACGTTTTTTGCCATGATCAATGCAGAGGAAATGGGCGTAACATCTAAAAATGTTGATGAGATGAAAAAATCCAGCAACCCCGGTATCAAGCGCCTGCTTGGCCTGGAGGGCGACAAGGGTACAAGCCTGCACCTGGCCGACGACTGGTGTTATCAGATCATCAAACAGGTCGGAAACTATGGCGAAGCCTTTGAGCGCAATGTCGGTATGGACTCTCCCCTGAAAATCAAACGTGGACTCAATGGCCTGTGGAGCAAAGGCGGTATTCAGTATGCTCCGCCCATGCATTAATATGGCTGTCAAGTAGTTCCTGATATAAAGAGCGTTTGTCCTGCAGGCGCTCTTTATATTTCCGTCTATTGCTTTTCCGGAGCCCGGCGATGAAAATATCCGGTTTGCGGAAAAGACATCGGGTGAACCTGTCATTATGAGTAAACCTGTCAAAACCACTGCCTGGTGGAATAATGCCCATAACCGGGCTCTGATGTTCCAGGTACTGCTGGCTCTCGCGGTGCTTCTGTTTTTTTTCTATATCGGTAACAACGCCCTGCACAATCTGGAACAGCGCGGCATTACAACCGGATTCGCTTTTCTGAAGCAGAAGGCCGGCTTTGGTATTATTCAGCACCTGATCCCCTATACCGAGGCTGATACATATGGTCGGACGTTTGTCGTCGGCCTGCTCAACACGCTGCTGGTTTCGGTGCTGGGCATCATCTGTGCTACCATTCTGGGTTTCATCATCGGTGTTGCCAGGCTCTCTTCCAACTGGCTCATTTCCAAATTAGCCGCTGTCTATATTGAAATTTTCCGGAATCTTCCCCTCTTGCTGCAGATTTTTTTCTGGTATTTTGCAGTATTACGTACTCTGCCCTCGGCTCGTAACAGTCTTCATCTTGGGGAGTGGGCCTTTCTCAATATTCGCGGTATTTATATTCCCCGGCCGATTTTTGAACAGGGATTCGGCTGGGTGACCGCTGCCCTTGTTCTGAGCCTTGCAGGCATCATGTTTCTTAAACACTGGGCCACCAGACGCCAGGAAGAGACCGGTGAACAGTTTCCGGTCCTGCTTACCTCCCTCGGTATAGTTATCGTTCTGCCTGCGGTTGCCTTTTTTTCCACCTCAATGCCGCTCCACTGGGAAATGCCGCAGCTCAAGGGCTTTAACTTTCGCGGCGGCATCACCATCATTCCGGAACTTGCCTCCCTGGTTCTGGCCCTGACCATATATACAGCCAGCCTGATAGCGGAAATTGTTCGATCCGGTATCCTCTCCGTCAGCCACGGACAGACCGAGGCCGCATATGCACTGGGCCTGCGGCCCGGCAAGACCCTGCGGTTGGTCATCATCCCTCAGTCCATGCGTGTTATTGTTCCGCAGCTGACCAGCCAGTACCTGAACCTGGTCAAGAACTCCTCCCTGGCAACCGCTATCGGGTATCCGGACCTGGTCTCCGTGTTTGCGGGGACAACACTCAATCAGTCCGGTCAGGCCATTGAAATCATAGCCATGACCATGGGCGTCTATCTGACGCTCAGTCTGACAATTTCTTATTTTATGAACTGGTACAATGCACGCAGCATGTTGAAGGAGCGGTAACGATGATCGTTCATACCCCACATCCTGATCTGCCCCCGCCCTCTACAAGCGTTGGCCTGATTGGCTGGCTTCGGCGTAACCTGTTTTCATCGCCTGTAAACAGTCTGTTTACCCTGATAGCCATTTATCTGCTTTATCAGCTGATCCCGCCATTTATCAACTGGGCCTTTATTGATGCCAACTGGGTCGGCAACAGCAAAGAGGCCTGTACCAGTGACGGTGCCTGCTGGGTCTTTATCAAGGTTCGTTTTACCCAGTTCATGTTCGGCTTTTACCCTCCGGACGAGTACTGGCGGGTTATTCTGGCCTTTCTTCTCTTTGGGGCCCAGATAGTCTATCTGCTGATTGAGGGATTGCCCCGAAAAGCCTGGGTTGCCGGATTTACGATTCTCGTCTACCCATTTGTGGCCTTTGCGCTGTTTTATGGGGGAATATCTGGTCTGCCTGTGGTTGAGACCTATAAATGGGGCGGCCTCATGCTGACCCTTATTCTTTCCATTGTGGGGATGTTTTTCGCCTTGCCTTGCGGCATCGTGCTTGCTCTGGGCAGGCAGTCGGCCATGCCCGTGGCAAAATCGCTGTCGGTAGTCTTTATCGAGCTCTGGCGCGGTGTACCGCTGATTACTGTGCTGTTTATGTCCTCGGTTATGTTGCCGCTGTTTATTCCGGAAAATATCCGCATAGATAAACTCGTTCGGGCCTTGATTGGTATTTCCATGTTTCAGTCCGCCTATATGGCTGAGGTTGTCCGTGGTGGTCTGCAGGCTCTTCCCAAGGGACAGCTGGAGGCCGCAGATGCCCTGGGGCTGTCCTACTGGCAGTCCATGTATCTTATCGTCCTGCCCCAGGCTCTGAAAACCGTTATTCCTGGTATCGTGAATACTTTTATTGAGTTATTCAAGGATACCTCCCTGGTAATGATCATCGGCCTGTTTGATCTGCTCTCTATTATCCAGTCATCGTTTACTGATGCGAAATGGCTCGGGTTTTCTGTGGAAGGGTATGTCTTTGCCGGGCTTGTTTACTGGCTGTTCTGTTTTTCCATGTCCCAGTACAGCCAGCACCTGGAGAGAAAACTGCATACCGGGCATAAAAGGTAACAGGCAGGGGGTGGATTATAGGTGTTCAGCGTGTCGGAAAGAGATCTATACGTTTTTGCTGATAGCTTTCAGGCCGCAGCCACAACGAACGATGAAAGTCGGGCAGGAACCCGGATTTAGACCACCACTTTCATACAAATATTATTGGTAAAGTTATGACTGAGCAAGCAGTACAGCAGGAAGGGGTAAACAACCCCATTGCTATCGAGCTGAAGGGGATGCACAAGTGGTACGGTGATTTCCATGTTCTTAAGGATATTAATCTGACCGTCAAACGGGGCGAGCGGATTATTATCTGCGGGCCGTCAGGCTGTGGTAAATCAACCCTTATTCGTTGTATGAACCGGCTTGAAGTGCACCAGAAAGGTGAGATT
>WFRY01000018.1 GCA_015486315.1 Desulfobulbaceae bacterium | reverse complement strand
TGACCGATGGCTTCGCCTGCTGGTAGTAACCCCGGACATGCACCGCGTCCATCACTCGGTTATTATCCGGGAAACCAACTCCAACTTTGGTTTTAATTTTCCATGGTGGGACCGGCTGTTTGGTACCTACCGCCCGCAACCGGCCCGGGGTCATTCAGGCATGACCATTGGTCTGAGCCAGTTTCGAAATCCGGCAGATCTCGGCTTCATCAAGGTGTTACTGCTGCCGCTGACAGGAAAAACAGGCAGCTATTCACTCTCCGGTCAGGGCAGGGAGCCAGCTGAACAGAAAAAATAACCCGGCACAGCAAAAAAAGTAAGCGTTTCAGAAACGCCCTGCTGTGCGTGATCAAGACAGCCGATAATACCCCTGTATATCGGGGAACTTGAGCGCGTGCAGCAGGGTGTTCATGGAGCGCTTACAATAAAAAAGGCGGTTCAAGCTATCTGCCTGAACCGCCTTGAATATTTATGGGGTGAGCGATGGGACTTGAACCCACGACCTCCGAGGCCACAACCCGGTGCTACCACCAGCTGAGCTACGCTCACCACAAACGTGGCATTTTATACCCACTCAGAAAGAGTTTGGCAAGAGTAAAGTCATGATTACTCCAGCTCGGCAAGATCCTTTCCGCAATGCTTACATACCTTGGCACGGACTTTGACCAGTTCTGCACAGTAGGGGCACTCCCGGAGAAAATGAGCCGCCAGGATATGACTGATGGCCATATTGATATCCTGTTCAAGGTGATTTTTACCGAAGTTATGATTTCTCAAGGGCTCTATACAGTCCAGATCGTTCAGAGGAATCAACATCTCTGCTGCCCGTTTTCGCTCGTCAGGATTGGCGGAGTTATCTGTGAGCAGGTACATAACCGATTCCAGGTCATGTGCTTCAACACAGCCGTCAAGGGCGGCAATAGCTTTCTTTTCGGCCTGGTACCTGGTGTTCTGTTTTTTCAGGGCCTCCACATCAACAATGCTGCCGGTAAACGCACCCGCACCGGCCACCATCATATTATAGCTCTCCTTACTGTTTGGAATTTCCATATGCCGGTACGAGCCAACATGTCCATACTGATTCTCGACAAATTCCCAGCCATTGACATAGAGGGAACAGTTATCATTGAGACAGATAAAGAGAAATTCCGATCCCCAGCCCAGACCATCACCGATATGTACGGGCGGCGCATGGCACAGGGTAAGTTCCTGGTTGCAGTGGGGACAGGTATGTTTTTCCTTAAGATAGGTAAGTGCTCGTTCTAACATCGTGCGTACTACTCCTTATATATTAATTGGAAATAAAAATAATTTATATGAAAGTGCCTTCTCTGGCTATGATGTTTGTGGCTTCTTTCATCGTTCGTTGTGGCTGTGTCCGGAATTTTGGTCCAGCCATGCTGGTTACTTAAATGCTGCAGGCATATCACATTGCGCTCCACCGGACCGGGAAGGCCATGGAGAGTTTCATGTATAACCGGATCCGCCCATGGAGCGAAAAACAAAAAGGGCACACCAGGCAAGAAACAGGGCTATTAAAAAAAGGTTGGGGGAAAATTTCTTTTTCATGCCCTCATACTAACCACGAACCGGCTCAAGTCAACCAGACACCGTTAAATCATCTTGCCCAGTACTTCATCGACAGCCTTGGCCTGGCCCATGCGGGCATCAAGGAATTCCGTTGTCAGGTGGCTGGAATTTCGATCAATCATCCTGCACAGCTCTCCAATTCGAGCCTGGTCCGCCATGCCAATCACCCGATCGATGTTTGCGGCAAAATCATGCACGATTTTTCGACTGTCGCCCGAAGTAGCCATAATCTCTGCATAGGTGCGCGGGTTCTGGGAATGGACACGGGCCATGGCAAGAATCGGATACAGTGAAGTAAGCGTACAGTGGCTGGCGATGTCATCCGCCGTGATACCGTTTGCCTCAAGGGTCATGGCCAGGGCTACCGAGATAACAGTGGGTAGTTTCTGGCCCACGCCCATGAGCAGATCATGCTTGGCCGGTGCATCCTGAAAAATATCCGCTCCGTGCTTGTAAAGAAAGGCCTCGAACTCGCTGCAGAATCTGCCGCTGCGACTGGTTCGGACAACAATAACATTTTTATCCTTCATGGTCGCAGCCTGCGGTCCCCAGAGGTTATGCACCAGCATGACTTCAACACCACTGCCGGTTACCTCAAGAGCGGCGTTCAGCGTTGTTTCCGATTCTCCGGCCAGCAGGACTAGGGCTTTCCCCTCTTCAATGAGCGGACCGTACTCCTCAATGGTGGCAACGGTTGCGGAGATCGGCACGCAGATCATAACCACGTCTACCTGTGCAATCATTTCCGCCGGTCTGAGTTCCGTGCTGCGTCCGGACATGAAAATACGGTACCCCTCGTTTTCCAGCCGGTCGGCAAACCAGGTACTCATATCACCGGTTCCTATAAAACCAAATGATTTAATATACTTGGTCCGCATATCCACCCTGGGAAAACTTCCCAGCACACGTATGGAACCTGAGCGGCCGATGATGCGCTTTTCCACATGGGCAATGGCACCGCTCATTACCTCATCCTGGATATGCCCTTCCGCCTCAATGTATATCTGCAGCTTTTGAGTTTTGATATCGCTTTCCGAGCGCATATCAAGGATATTAATGCCGCGGCGGGAAAACTCGCCCAGAATATCAACCAGCATCCCTACCCGATCGTCAAGCGGTCTGGTGATAAAGGCAGTGGCATCATACCCGGTGGGCACGGCAAGCTCGGGACCGAGCACCGCATAACGGGTACGGTTATGCGGGGCAATTTCCCGTTCCAGAATATGCAGGCCATGGGCCTTGAGCATTTCCTCAGAACCGACAACGCCATGTCTTTTCTGCCCCTGCTCCCGGATTCGGCGAATATGCTGATCAAGATCATGGACACTTAACAGAGCAATATCGGGAAAGGTGTTACCGATATACTCGCCGCTTTGACGAAATACAGATCGTTTTCCGACCAGCACCTCAAGGTCGACAGGCCTGCTGTCCGGATCAAACGTTCCCAGGGAAAGATTCGCCGGTAGAACAATATTATCGATCCAGTATCCTTTTTTGATCCGGTCAAAGAGACGAAAAAATTTTTTATTTTCCCCGGCACGGGTATTATAGACGGGAACAACGGCAATCTTGGATTCACCCTGAATAAATCCGTCAATCAGCGCACTGGTATGAGGATATATTTTAAGCGGAGCAGCCGGGGCATATCGGGATGCGGCCTGCCAGGCATGGGAATTTTCCGGTCCTAAAGTTGCTACGGTAATCATGGGTTGATAACGCCGATCAAGGATAAAATAAAAACTGTTTATTCAAGGGGCAACAGTCACTCCGGCCAACACCTGATACCGGCCATGCATGCCACGCGATAAAAAAAAATTATACTACTCTATCAGGAGCTGAATGTACACCGGCTTTCCTGTAAAACAACATGCAGCAGAGAAGAAAGAAATTTCACCTGTTGCAACATGAGATGGACTCGTAAAAAGAGCGTCACACACTAAAAACGGCTTAGGGTGCAATGATAAATAACCAGCCTCCTGTGGGCGAATATATTTCCTCCCTGTGCGGTTCCAGTCAGTTTGGTCCGCAGGTTGTCTGCCACAGGACCCTGGAGCCGTCCGAGGGCGAAGCCCTTGCTCCGGACCACATGCTGCCTGAACTCCGAAAGATGCTCCACAGGCTCGGGATCAGCAAGCTGTACAGCCACCAGGCAGAGGCCCTCAAACAGGTGCTGAAGGGCAACAACATACTGGTTGCAACCCCTACAGCCAGCGGCAAGAGCCTTATCTACAACCTGCCGGTTTTCACGGAGCTGCTCAACGACCCCACTGCCCGGGCGCTTTATATCTTTCCGCTCAAGGCCCTGGCCCGGGATCAGGTCAAAACCATTGATAAAATGGCTGCATTACTGCCCGGCCATTTTGCAGACAGGGGCAGACAACCGGCAGCCGTTTATGACGGTGACACCAGTGCCTACATGCGTAAAAAAATACGGGACAACCTGCCCGGCATCCTGGTCACCAATCCGGACATGCTGCACCTCTCCATGCTTCCCTACCAGGATTCATGGGGCCACCTGTTTGCCCACCTGACCCATGTTATTCTTGATGAAGTACACACCTATCGGGGTGTTTTCGGCTCCCACATGGCCTGGGTAATACAACGACTGCAACGGACCTGCCGGTTGTACGGCAGTAATCCGGTTTTTCTGCTCTCTTCCGCCACCATCGGCAATCCTGCAGAACTCGGTGCCAACCTGATCGGCACGGAACCTGTAATAATCACCCGATCCGGTGCACCGCGACCGCCTCGGCATGTCATCCTGCTCAACCCCCTGGAATCGGCACCGGTTGCAGCCTCCATGCTGTTGCAGGCTGCCGTACATCGCAGGCTGCGCACCATTGTCTACAGTCAGTCCCGCAAGATGACCGAACTGATTACTATGTGGACGGAACGTAGGCTGAAGGAACAGAAAGGATGTATTGCCTCCTACCGGGCCGGTTTTCTGCCCGAAGATCGACGGGAAATAGAAGGTCGACTGACAGACGGCAGCCTGCTCGGCGTCATCTCAACCTCGGCCCTGGAACTGGGGATTGATATCGGCAACCTTGATATCTGTATCCTGGTCGGGTATCCCGGCTCCATGATGGCCACCTGGCAGCGAGCAGGCAGGGTGGGACGCGGTATGCAGGAATCACTGACCGTACTGATCGGCCATGAAGATGCCCTGGATCAGCATTTCATGCGCAATCCGGATGATTTTTTTGCACGCGGCGTAGAACCGGTTGTTCTGAACCCGAAGAATCCCGCCATTATGAAAGCGCACCTGGTCTGCATGGCTGCCGAAGCACCGCTGGCTGTAGATGATGCCTCGTTTGCCGTCAAGGACTACCTGCCCTGGCTTGCACAGCTCACAGAGGAGGGGCAATTACTGCAGTCGGCAAGCGGTAATACCTGGTTTGCAGCCCGCAAATATCCCCAGCGCCTGGTCAGCCTGCGCGGCAGCGGTACAAGGTATGCAATACGTACCGACAACAAGCAGACTCTACTGGGAGAAATTGATGGTTTCCGGGCCCTGAAAGAATGTCATACCGGGGCCGTTTACCTGCATCAGGCCCAGAGCTACCATATAGACCGTCTGGACCTGGACGCCCATGAAATCATTGCCGGTCCGATTAAGGCCCCTTATTTCACCCGGGTTCTGGCAAATAAGAAAACGGAAATCCTGCAGACAGTTGCCCACAGGGAATGCGGCTGTACACGGGTCCACTTCGGTATGCTCCGGGTTACGGAAACCATTTCCGGCTATCAAAAAATTCTGATCGGCAGTCAAAAAATTATTGGTAAAATCCCTCTTGACCTGCCGCCGCATATCTTTGAAACCGAGGGGTTATGGATTGAAATCCCGGAATGGATACGCCGGAGGAGTGAACAGGATCTGGAACATTTCATGGGCGGTATCCATGCACTGGAACATGCCGTGATCGGCGTTCTGCCCCTGCTCGTTCTCTGCGACCGTAACGACATCGGCGGTATCTCGCATCCCCGGCATAATCAGCTGCAGGGGGCAGCGGTTTTTATTTATGACGGCCATGCCGGTGGAGTCGGCCTGACCAGAAAAGGTTTTTCCTTAATTGATGAGCTGCTTGCACAAACCCAAAAAGTAATCAGGGAATGCCCCTGCAATACCGGCTGTCCATCCTGCGTCCACTCCCCTAAATGCGGTTCCGGAAACCGTCCCATTGACAAATCATCCTGCCTGCATATCCTTGAGCGGTTGCTTAAGCCGACACAAAACCAGGAACATGCACTTCCCCAACCACAACAGCACCTCTTCTCTCAGCCTGCAGCCGTGCAAAAGCAGAGCTTCCCCTTACCAGACAACTACGGTGTCTTTGATGTGGAAACCAGGTTATCCGCCCAGGAAGTCGGGGGCTGGCACCGGGCGGACAAGATGCGTATCAGCGTTGCCGTCCTTTATCTCTCATCAAAGGACCGGTATATATGGTATGAAGAGGAACAAATAGAGGAGTTGATCGAGCAGCTGTTCAAGCTGGATGTAATCGTTGGTTTTAATAACAAACGATTTGACAACAAGGTGTTATCCGCCTACACCAGTCGACCGCTTTCCGCCCTTCCCTCCCTTGATATCCTGGAGGAAGTCACAGCGCAGCTCGGTTACCGTCTCAGCCTTGACCGGCTGGCCGAACAGACCCTTGGCGTTCATAAAAGCGGAGATGGTCTGCAGGCACTCAGATGGTTCAAACAGGGCAGGATAAAAAAAATTGCTGAATACTGTACAAAAGATGTTGAAATTACCCGCGACCTCTTCCTGTACGGCTTTAGAGAACAACATCTCCTGTTCCAAAACAAAGCAGGAAAGGTGGTACGGCTGCCTGTCCGTTTCGACCGCGCACTGGCCGGGATTTGTCCTCCCGACGACCAGTAGCCGTACTGTTGTATAGTTGCAGAGAACATCAAGATAAAAACATTCCGCAAAAAGATAACAAAACCTGGTGTAAAATGGATTTACTCACTCTGATCGGGATTGCCCTGGCTCTGGCCATGGATGCCTTTGCAGTTGCCCTTGCCGCCGGCGTACAGTTGAATCCGCTGACCGGTCGGCAACTGTTCCGCCTCAGCTTTCACTTCGGCCTCTTTCAGGGAATCATGCCGATTATCGGATGGCTGGCAGGCCTTGGGCTGAGAGACCTGATTGCCGCCTTTGCGCCATGGGTTGCCTTTGTTCTTCTCACCTTTGTCGGTTGTAAGATGATCTATGAGGCATTCAGCGATGCCGATACAAGGAGTGAAAGACAGGATCCGACACGGGGGATGACACTTGTCCTGCTCTCCATCGCCACAAGCATTGATGCCCTTGCCGTGGGTTTTTCTCTTTCCCTGCTGGGCATTTCCATCTGGACCCCTGCGGTCATTATCGGAGTAGTCGCTGCAATTCTCACAGTGACAGGTATGTTAATCGGCCGAACCATTGCTTCCATCTGGGGCAGCAGAGTAGAGATCATCGGTGGCATCGTCCTGGTGGGCATTGGCCTGAAGATTCTGTTCCAGCATGCTCAAATGTAACAGCACCTGCTGAAATTTTATAATCTCTTGACTTTTCCGCTCCGCCATCCTATTTTGTACCAAACGGTCAGTTTATTTTATTACAGAGAACAGTTATGCCGACAAAAGGTCAGGAAACCAGAAACCATATTTTAAAGGAAAGCCGAAAACTCTTCACCCTCCAGGGGTTCGGCAATACCAGTATCAATGAAATTATTGCTGCAACCGGAGTTAAAAAGGGAAACCTGTACTATCATTTCCCCAGTAAGGAAGAACTTGGCCTTGCAGTGTTAACCGATACAAGAGATGAATTTTTTACCATTCTGGAGTCTTCCTTTACAGGTGATACTCCGGTTGCAAAAATAATCAACTCCTGCAACTTTATTATGGCAATGATGCAGCAGACAAATTTTGTCGGCGGTTGTCTGTTCGGCAACACAGCTCTTGAAATGACGGATTCCAACCCCGGGTTCGGCACAATCATTCAAGAGGTTTTCAGCCATTGGATTGTCAGAATTGAAGAAGAATTAAGGCTGGCAGCACAGTCCGGCATGCTGCAAAATCAACTTCCGCCGCATACCCTTGCCACTGCGATTGTCGCCACTCTTGAAGGTGGGATAATGCTCTCCCGGGTCTTTCGAACCAGGCATGAGCTTGAGGCCTGTATCCTGTCTATCAGGACTTTAATTAATCTCCAAGAGTAATTTTTTTGCTTACATTTTTTACCACTAAACTGTACCGGCTGGTTGGTACAAAATATCCTTTGCCCGTGAGGTCCATTATGAAACAACGAACACTTTTCACACTCCCTGTCAACAGTACCCCGACCATCCTGCTGTCTGTCGCCCTGGCAACACTCATCATTAGTGGCTGTGCCGGTCAGACAGACCAGTACACGGCAGCCGATAATTCCGAAAAAGGACGACTGGTTGCCATGGGAAACGGCGTCTGTAAAGACACCAGAACCGGAAGAATGTGGCAGGTGGGAACAAGCAAAAATATCAAATCGCTGGAAGATGCCAAGAGCTATACAGGTACCTTGAAGGATGGCGGCTATGATGACTGGCGTCTCCCGTCGGTCACAGAGCTTTACGGTCTATATATGATCTTTGACCTCCATCAAAATGGTGACTGTGAGCTACAGGTGGAGGGCACTTACTGGTCGGATGAAGCTGATCTTCACGGGCGGGTCGGCACCTGGGAACTTGACGACAACTGTGACCCTGAACGACAGTATATCCCCAAGAAAAAAGGAAAAGTTCGAGCCGTACGCTCGTAAGCAGAGAGGAACCGGCTTTACCGGCCACAACAGAATGGGTAACATCCTCTCCCCATGACACGGGGAGAGGATGTTAGCAGTTGGACAGCAGGAGATCAGGGCCAGATAAGCTGCTTGTGGACCCAGCCGGTAAGCTGGGGATGGGAAACTTTGATCCAGTCCCCTTTACGATCAATGCGCTTGAGAATCACGTCCCGGACAACCTTCCCCACCTTGTCATACTTGGTGCCGGGGCCCGACCTGACATTCCCGTCTTTAACCTTCACGATAACGTAACGGGTCTTGGAAACCAGGTTGCTGTAAATCCAGCCCTTATCGTTCTCATAATCACTGACCTTTATCCACTTGCCCTTGCGGGCCACAACCTTAAGCGGATAGCCCTTAGGCAGCTGAAACAATACTTCATACTTGGTTTCCGGACCCGAACGAAGATTCACCCCGTCTTTAACAACAGAGACAAACTCGGCAGCCAGGGCTGAAAACGTTGATGCACTGATCAGGGCCGCTGCCAGCACCCCTACTCTCACGCTCTGCTTCAGAGTACGGTTTTTCATTTCTTTCTCCTTGTTCAAAGGTATTTCTTTTTCGTCCCTCAGGACGTAAAATACAATAAAAATTCCTGATTACCTCTGGCCCCGCAGATGGGAGAGGCAACTGCTCCCTGAAAGGAGAGCCCTGCCTCTCGGGCAAACTGCCTGACCATGGACATGGCCTCCTCATGCAGACCGGTCTCTCGGACCACCCCTCCCTGCCCTACCTTTTCTTTTGGCAGTTCAAACTGAGGTTTGACAAGGGCCATAATGCGGACCTTTTCTCCAAACAGAGGGACAAGGGGCAGGATCAACTGCTGCAGTGAAATAAACGAGGCATCAATAACCGCAAAATCAAGAGGCTCAGGAATATGCTTATCGTTTATATAGCGGGCATTGGTACGTTCCAGCACTGTCACCCTGTCATCGCTGCGCAGCTTCCAGTCCAGCAGACCATAGCCGACATCAACACTGTAGATCCGGGCAGCACCACGCTGGAGCAGGCAATCAGTAAAGCCACCTGTGGAACATCCTATATCCGCACAGACCCAACCCTGCGGGTCGACCTGCAACCCCTGCAATCCCCCTGCTAATTTTTCACCACCGCGACTGACAAAACGAGGCCTCTGTTTTACTGTAATCTCACTGTCCGCCGGTACACAACTACCGGCTTTATAATCAGACCGGGTGTCGACCAATACCTGTCCCGCACCGATCAACGCACCGGACTCGGTGAGATCTGCAGCCAGTCCCCGTTCAACAAGTAAAACATCAAGCCGTTGTTTGCCGGCCATATACGTCTCTAAAAAACGGGCTCATAAATAACTTGTAATTTATCTCCCTTCGCAACTACTCACCCTCATGAGCACCTATGTTGTAATACCCCCGGCGCTGTAACTACTCACAGGGTGCCGTAGATTTTCGTGGCTAGTCCGGCGCCGCGTATACGTCATACGTAAGCCGGGCTGGACGCGGAAATATGCGGTGCCCTGTGAGTA
>WFRY01000017.1 GCA_015486315.1 Desulfobulbaceae bacterium | reverse complement strand
TTGCTGTGTCTTACTTTATGGGTCCCGGCTAACAACATCAACATGCCGATATGAAGGAGTTACAAGCATTTACGATTGTCATCCCCGAATGTAGTTATCGGGGATCCAGGCATTTTACCACTATTGAGAAGTTACGGATTATTAATATAATCAGCTGATCAGGCTGGAAAACTGGATCAGAGTCTCGCAGGCTCGCTTACCTCCAGCAAAAAAATGCGGGAATGAATAAGCCCCACGGTGTTGTTCACTCCCGTCATGCCCGAGTGTTGTTATCGGGCATCCAGAGTTTTGTTTAACCGGCTGAGTTTTATACGTAATCAGATATTATTTTACTGACAGCCGCGGAGCAGAAGTAAGTCGGAATTTCAGCATTAGATCTTTTCTCTGAGAATGCTCTGATTCGTGCAGCCTCATCCATCTTGACCCGGAGCTCTTATGTCGTTGTTTGTTCGCAATGTATTTCTTTTTGTCGTTGTCCTCTTTATCCTTTTCTCTCTGTTTCTTTTTTACAAGACAGAGCAGCGGGCAACCCTCCCGTCCCAATGCTATACCGATTTTCTTAAGGACATTGATCAGGAAAATGTGAAGGAAGTCGAGATGAAGGGCCACATGCTCCAGGTTGAGACCCCGGACGGGAGAAGGTATGAAACCGTAGCCCCGGATACGGCAGCTGTCCTGCCCAAAATTGAGGAAAATGGAATACGGCTTACAGTAAAGCGTGATTATTCTATTTTTGTCTGGATAACTCTGTTGTTTGTTGTCTCCATGATCCTCGGATTTATCGCCTGGAGTGCCTTTCTCAAACGGGGGGAACCGCAGGTCGAGGAACGGGAGGAATTCGGCAGTAAAAAAATTATCACCTTCAGTAAAGACAGCAGGGTGACCTTTGATGATGTAGCCGGTATTGCCGAGGCCAAGACAGAACTTGAAGAGGTTATTTCCTTTCTCAAAGATCCTTCACCCTATCATAAGATCGGGGCAAATATTCCCAAGGGTGTTCTGCTGCAGGGCCCTCCCGGTACCGGAAAAACACTGCTTGCCAAGGCAATCGCCGGGGAATCCGGGGTACCTTTTTTTTCCATTTCCGGTTCCGATTTTGTTGAAACGTTTGTCGGGGTCGGTGCCTCACGGGTTCGGGATCTGTTTGAAGAGGCAGGCAAAAACGCACCCTGTATTGTGTTTATCGACGAAATCGATGCAGTCGGCGCCAGTCGGGCCGGTTCCATGTCCATAGGCGGCCAGGACGAACGTGGCCAGACGTTGAACGCGCTGCTGGTGGAAATGGACGGTTTTGATTCCGATAACACCATCCTGGTACTGGCCGCCACCAACCGGCCGGATATCCTTGATCCGGCCCTGCTCCGTTCGGGCCGTTTTGATCGCCAGATTACAATTCTGGCACCTGATATCAAGGGCCGGGAGAAAATCATTCAAGTCCATACAAAAAAGATCTCACTTGCTGAAGGGGTTTCTCTGCATGAGGTTGCCCGGGCAACACCTGGCTTTACGGGTGCAGACATTGCCAACCTGGTCAATGAAGCTGCCTTACTTGCTGTTCGCGATCACCGGCAGCAGGTCGTTTTGAAAGATTTTGAATCAGCCCGGGACCGCATCATGCTTGGTATTGAAAACAAGGGCATGGTTCTCTCGGATGACGATAGACGATCCCTGGCCTATCATGAAACAGGTCACGCCATCCTTGCCCATACCCTGCCCGGGGCAGATCCCCTGCAGAAGGTGACCATTATTCCCCGGGGTCGTGCCCTGGGGCAGACCCAGCAGCTTCCCCTGGCGGACCAGCATGCCTATTCAAGAGAAAAACTGCTGACCAGGATCACCATCCTCATGGGAGGCAGGGCTGCCGAGGAGATCATCTACAAAACCCGCTCAACCGGGGCCCAGGAAGACCTGCTTCAGGCAACCGAGTTGGCCATTGCCATGGTCTGCAAATGGGGGATGGCAGAGTCTCTGCCGCCCCGGGCTTACCTGCGTGACAGCGGTGGTTTTCTCGGTGGTCCGACAGATAAGTTATTCAGCAGTGAAGATGCAGAAAAAGACATTAACCGGGAAGTTAACCAGATGATCGAAAAGTGTTATGCCGAGGCCTTATCCATTTTGCAGGAGCAAAAGGATTTTATGGATAACATGGCTGAAATCCTGATCAAGAATGAGACCCTGGACAGGGAAGAACTGGATATTATCTTTGACTGTACCGTCTCAAAGCGAGGTAAGGACAGCGGACAGGCGGACAGCTGCATGGTCTGACTCCATGCAGCTGTTGGGTATGCAGAAGGGTAACTTCTCAATAAGTGGTGACAAGTGGTTGTATCCATACATTATGGATTGAAGTCTACGC
>WFRY01000016.1 GCA_015486315.1 Desulfobulbaceae bacterium | reverse complement strand
ACGGATATCTTCGAACTGCTCCTCAGATGGTTGTATCCGCCCCAGTATGCCTTTTGGAAAAAAAAGATGCTCCAGGTAGCAGGTCGAGGCCAGGACTTTAATCCATTCGTCCTCAAGGACTCCGGCAACCGCCCGCAGTATGGCATCATCAAGACGGGTATCAATCTTGTTCCACAGGGTCAGCCCTTTCAGGTCCGGCAGGATATCTTTAAAGATCCTGGTCTTGGTGATGGTTCCGCAGAACACCGTCTCCTCTACACCCCGGGCATGGAAAAACTTTATTATCTTCCCAAGCTGGCCAAGTTTTACCCAACAGACGGCATCAACGATATCTTCAATTTCAGCGGCAGTTTCACTGGTGTGGCAGATGGCGGCAATAGACCGTCCTTCACCCCTGGCCGCTTCGGCAAAGAGCAGTGGAAACTGGCCGCCGCCGGCAATAAGACCAATGGGAGCCTTCATCACAAAGACAACAAAATAAAGAGATACATTGCCAGGCAGCGCATCAGGATTCTTCCGTCCGCCTGACGACTCCACGCTTGCTGCTTTTAAAAAACTCCACCAGAGACTGCACTTCAGCGCAGTCAGGTAATGCCTGCTCTGTCTCTGCAAGAGCGTCTTTAAGAAGCGTCTGGGGCGAGGCCCGGAAAATCATCTTAAATGCCTGCTCCAGACAGTTGATGGATTCCCTGCTTATCCCGTTACGGCGCAATCCAATCTTATTGATACCGGAGATACGCATCCGGTTCCGGGTACCGGTGAGGATAACATAGGGTGACACATCCATGGAGATACCGGACATCCCCCCGATATAGGTGTAGGCTCCGATACGACAAAACTGGTGCACTGCAACCAGACCGCCTAAATTAACATGGTCACCGATCTCCACATGGCCGGCCAGGGTAGCGACATTGGCCATGATAACGTGGTTTCCAATGATGCAGTCATGGGCAATATGAGAATAGGCCATGATCATGTTCGAATTACCGATGACCGTCTTGTCGTTGCCTGCGACCGTCCCCCGATGAATGGACACATATTCACGAATCTGGTTATCGTCACCAATAATAAGCCCGGTGGGCTCCCCCTGGTAATTCATATCCTGGGGCGGAGTACCGATGGAGGTAAAGGAACCGATATGGTTTCGTTTACCGATAGTTGTATGGCCGGCAATAACAGCATGGGCGTCTACTGTTGTTTCGGCACCGATACTGACGTGTTCTTCCAGCACGGCATAGGGACCGATGACGGCGGTTTCATCTACTTCCGCCTGTGGGGCAACCACGGCAGTGGCATGTATGGTCATGGAATATATCCTTATGAACGGTCAATCCGAGTTATGAAAATCAGGAGACGCGGCAAGATAAATTGTCAGGAAAAGGTGGCCAGCAGATCGGCTTCGGTGACCAGTACGTCATCAACATAGGCCTTACCCGACATTTTGGTCAATTTACTCTTCTGCTTCGTCAGTTCCAGTTTAAAGATCAGCTGGTCACCTGGACGGACAACTTTACGGAAACGAACCTTGTCCAGGCCGGCAAAATAAACCAGCTTTCCCTCAATGGATTCGGTGGACAGATAGGCAAGAACAGCGCCGACCTGGGCCATTCCCTCAAGAATAAGCACGCCGGGCATGACGGGTTCATCAGGAAAATGCCCCTGAAAAAAGGGCTCTCCCATGGAGACATTTTTCAGGCCGGTAATAGATTTTCCCCGTTCAAAATCCAGAATACGATCCACCATCACAAAAGGATAGCGGTGCGGTAATAAATCAAGGATTGCCTTAATATCCATGGGTGCATGTACCTCTTCACTCATCGTCCTTCTCCATCTGGTTGTTCTTGGCAACTAACGTGGTTAACGTATCGATTTCGCGGCGTAGACGCCGTACTTCCTTCACCATATCAGGCAACCGACTGTACGCGGCAGCGGCACGTCCCCATTTCCTCACATCTATGGCAGGAATACCACCGACAACAGCCCCTTTCTTCTGGTTGTTATGGACACCACCCATGGCTGCCACCATGACCCCGTCTGCAAGATGGAGATGCCCGGATACACCGGCCCGTGCTCCCAGTACTACATTGCGCCCAAGGGTCGTACTGCCGGCAATACCCACCTGGCCGACCAGGATGGAATTTTCGCCGATCACGCAGTTATGCCCCACCATGACCAGGTTATCTATCCGGACCCCCTGTTTCACCCGGGTCATGCCGAATGCCGCCCGGTCGATACAGCTGTTCGCCCCGATCTGGACATTATCGTCAATCCGGACGGTTCCGACCTGGGGTTTGCTGACATGGCTGCCGGTCCGGGGGTCAGTGGCAAAACCAAATCCGTCACTGCCGATAACCGCTCCATGATGGAGCACTACATTACGTCCAAGCGTACAGCCGTAGGAGACCACAGCATTTGCATGCAGGGTGCAGTCATCACCAATAACAACATCATCACCGATAACGACACCGGAATGGAGGGTGACCCGCTCTCCAATTGTAACCCGCTCTCCAATACCGACCAGGGGACCAATGCTGACCAGGGAAGATATCCGGCAGTCACGGCCTGTAACGGCACTGGGATGAATACCGGTTGCGGTAAAATCCTCAGCCAGCAGATAATTATGAATCAGGGCCGCTGCAAGATCCGGATGCTCTACCCTGATAACCGGCAGTCTTACTTCGGCAAGCGCTGCAGGCACGATACAGGCAGAGGCGCCGGTTGTTTCCAGTTCCGTCGTCATCTTGACGGAGTTGATAAAACTCAGTTCTCCGGCAGCAGCCAGCTCAATACTGTTCAAGGATGTAATCGTCAGCTGATCATCACCGGATACCGTACCATCAACCAGGTCGGCCAGTTCTTTCAGGGTCGCGGTTTTCATTATTTTTTCCTTTCAGGTGTGCCTTGCAAGAGTCACGCTTCATGAACGCCACTCTTGACGTAACTTCTCAATAGTAAGCGCTCCATGAACACCCTGCTGCACGCGCTCAAGTCCCCCAATATACAGGGGTGACGGAGTTGCAGACAATTACGATCGTCATCACCGAACTGTGAGTAGTTACGGATAAAGGACAAGGAACATAGTCGATTTGTCAGTCGCGGTAAAGAAAAACAGATCTTCGCAGTGCATCAAAATCCCTGAGATCCGGTTGCCGGGAATTTTCAAGCTCCAGGATATCGGTGCCGCTTTCCAGATCCAGCCGAAGCTGTTGACTTCCCAGGATCATATCCATGGGCAAACGCTCATATTCATATTCGTATGGCGGATCCTTGTAGACAAACCGGTCCGGATAGAGCTGAAGCAGGGCCTGCAGCAGAGCAAGGCTGAGCCGGTAGGAAAGAAAAGAAGCAGCGTCAGTCACATGGACATGAAATCCCCGGCACTGCTCTCCTGCCCATTTACCGGAGGTAGGTTCAAAGGCAATGGGCCGGAGCATGGCACCCGGCAGGTCAACAGATATTTTATCAAGCACCTGCAGAGGATCAATAAACGGTGCTCCCACGAGTTCAAAGGGAAGCGTGGTACCGCGTCCTTCCGAAATATTTGTTCCCTCCCAGATCACCTGGCCGGGATAGACCAGGGCGGTGAGCGGGGTCGGCATGTTCGGCGAGGGAAAGACCCAGGGAAAGCCGGTATCGACAAAAAACATCCGCCGCTGCCAACCTTTCATTGTAACCACTTCAAGGTCTGCATTAATCCCCATTTCCCGGTTGCAGAGCAGAGACAGCTCGCCCATGGTCAACCCGTGCCGCATGGGAATTTCGTAGAGCCCGACAAAAGAACGGAACTCACGTTCCAGCACATTCCCTTCAACCATGTGTCCGCCCACCGGATTGGGACGATCCAGAATCACGACCTTGATACCGGTCTCAGCGGCGGTTTGCAGGCAATGGACCACAGTCCAGATAAAGGTATACACCCGGGTGCCCACATCCTGCAGGTCAATGAGCAGGATATCAATTTCCTCAAACATACCGGGCAGCGGTTTTCTGCTCTCACCGTACAGGGAATAAATTGGAAGACCGCTGATCCTGTCCGTCATATGATCCGACTCGATCATGTTATCCTGTTTCTCACTGAAAAACCCGTGCTGGGGAGAAAACAGGCAGCTCAGCCGACCGGGAAATGCCTTGAGAATGAGGTCGCGACTGTGGACAAAACAACGGTCGGTGGAGGCCTGGTTGCAGAGCAGACCAAGCCGCCTGCCCGCAAGACTGGGTGGCGGCGATGCAACAAGTTGTTCAATACCGATTGTAATCATTGACGATCCATTTCAGCCCTCAACAGCCCCGGACGGGCGGCAGATGAAACAAAAAAAATCCTCAGAGGCGCAGCCTGCCGCCCGCTTTTCTATTCCACTGTCACACTTTTAGCCAGGTTACGGGGCTGATCAACATCGCAGCCGCGGCGGTTGGCTATCTCGTAGGAGAGCAGCTGGGCCGGGATGGTATAGAGCAGAGGATTCAGTTCTTCATGCACCTCCGGCAGATAGAGAACATCATCGGTCAGGGTCGCAAGGTGGCTGTCTCCTTCCGTGCCGATGAGCAGCAGTCGTCCCTGCCGGGCCTTGATCTCTTCAACATTGGAAACGGTTTTCTGATACACTGCATCTTTGGGAACCAGGGCCATAACCGGCATGTCCTTGTCTATTAAGGCAATAGGACCATGTTTCAGTTCTCCTGCTGCATACCCTTCCGCATGGATGTAGGAAATTTCCTTCAGTTTCAGGGCCCCTTCCAGGGCAATGGGAAAATTCAGGCCACGGCCGACAAAGAGAAAATCGCGGGAGTCATAGTAGCGCTCAATCAATCCTTGAACCTGCTGCTGGACACGCGGCAGAATTGTATCAATAACTGCTGCAACATCTACAAGGGCCGAACCGAGCTCTTTCAGTGTTTCCTGCTCAATCGTCTGGCGCTCCTGACCGAGATACAGCGTTAACATAAACAGTGCTGTTAACTGACTGGTAAAGGCCTTGGTGGAGGCAACGCCGATTTCCGGACCGGCATGCGTATAGATAACACCATCCGCTTCCCGGGTCATGGTTGAGCCCACAACATTGCAGATGGTGACGATTTTTGAGCCGAGCGAGGCGGCCAGTCGTATTCCTGCCAGGGTGTCGGCGGTTTCTCCGGACTGGGATATGGAGATTGTCAGCACCCGCTCACTGACCAGCAGCCTGCGATAGCGAAACTCCGAGGCAATATCCACGTCCACCGGAATCCCCACCCATTTTTCAATCCAGTACTTGGCCACCAGCGCTGCATGCCAGGAGGTACCGCAGGCCACCAGGGCGATGCGCTCTATATCCCGAATCTCGTCATTTGAAAGTCCGATTTCCGGCAGATCGATCTCGCCGGTGTCAGGGACAATCCTGCCGCTTATCGTATTAAGAATGGCCTGGGGCTGCTCAAATATCTCCTTGAGCATGAAATGTTTGAATCCACCCTTTTCGGCCATGGCGGGGTTCCAGTCAATGGTGCGGATTTCCTTTTTTATTTCCCTGCCATCGGCAACGTTGGTTATGGAATAGGTCCCCTGCTCAAGGACAACGAGTTCGTTATCATCTAAAAAAATAACCTGGCGGGTAAAGGGAAGCAGGGCCGGGATATCCGAGGCAATATAGCAGGCATCATCATCTACTCCCATGACCAGCGGACTCTGATTGCGCGCCGCCACCAGCTTATGCGGTTCCTTTACCCAGAATACCCCCAGGGCATACGATCCTTCCACACGGGCCAGGGCCTGACGTACTGCGGTGGCCAGGTCATCGTCCAGGTATTTTTCAATGAGATGGGCCAGTACTTCGGTATCGGTCTCCGAGGAAAAGGTATGCCCTTCAGCAAGGAGTTCTTCCTTCAACCTGCCGTAATTTTCAATTATTCCATTATGAACCACCACCAGCTCGCCGGTACAGTCCGAATGGGGATGTGCGTTATCCCGTGTAGGGGCTCCGTGGGTTGCCCAACGGGTATGGCCAAGACCGGTATGACTTGCAACCCCGATATTCTCATCCACAGCCTGTTCCAGGTTAATCAGCTTGCCTGCCGCGCGAAACTTAACCAGCTGATTGTCATACTCATACACAAGCCCTGCCGAATCATATCCTCGATATTCCAGACGACGCAATCCCTCCAGCAAAACGGGCACAACTCTTCTATTTCCGGTATAGCCGACAATTCCACACATAGTCACTCCTGCGACTCAATTTTATTTTATCCATACTGAACAGAAACAAAAAACATAACGGTTCAGGAGCACCTTACGGAGTCTGCGCTTACCTCTTCGCCCATTTAAGCCTGCTCAAGTAGCACAAGTACGCTGCACAGTCTTAAAGGAACAGGTACGCGAAGATTCCGAATCCAAGGCTCTCGTGAACAGTTACAGGACGGTGGTTCTGCAAGTTTTCTGCACCCACCTGAACAAAAACAAAAAACATTCATCCAACCGGTTCAGGCAGGTCGTCATCCAGGCAACAAACTGTAAACATTACCAGAACCACCCCGTATCCTGGCAGACAAACACAATAAATGTTATCACATCCCAATCACAAAGAACACTGAAAAAAAAACACTTTCCGAGAGAGAAAAAATATCTTTACACGGGAACAGGAATTCATGTATTTTAAAAGAGATACTCAAACAAAGGATATTATAATGGATGAACGGCAACGTCTCAAGGAATTGCTCCTTGAAAAATCATACCGAGAGGGAACATTTACCCTTACTTCGGGCAGAACTTCCGACTTTTATATAGACGGCAAACAGACAACCCTGGATGCCGAGGGGGGATATCTCTGTGGTCGTCTGCTCTTTGACCTGATAAAAGAGGCCCCGGATCCAATACATGCCGTGGGAGGCATGACCCTGGGAGCGGACCCGCTTGTAAGTGCTGTGTCCATTGTCAGCTTTCTTGCCCATAGTCCAATTCCGGCTTTTATTGTCCGTAAAGAGGCTAAAGGCCATGGAACCGGCAACTTTATTGAAGGCAAGAAAAACCTGCCGTCCGGATGCCGGGTTGCCCTGGTGGAAGATGTTGTCACCACCGGCGGCACCCTGATCCAGGTCATTGAACGGGTGGTGAACGTGGGGTTTGAAGTCGGCCTGGTCGCTACAGTAGTTGATCGCCGGGAAGGTGGTACAGAAGCTCTTGCTGCTGCCGGTTATTCCTTACAATCTATTTTTACCAGAGAACAGCTGGTAGGGTAAGTTCATGCAATGTAACAGGTGTGGACATAAACTGGAAGTAGTCAGACAATGCAGGCGGGTACGCCTCAAGTGCAGCGGATGTCACCATGAGTACCAGATACATGAAGTAGCGGCAGACCTTGACAGGGAGACCGAAGAACTGCTTGAACGCTATACCTGCATCATCTACGACTAACCAGCATGGTTGGAGCAGATTTTCGGGCTCCAACCACAACACATGATGAAAATCGACCGTAACCAGCCGGCTTCGATGTCGATTTTCGGATAAAAGGTTATATGAACAGTATTCGGATCTTTGTCCGTCCCGATAATACGGCAACCATTATCTGCCCAGCCTGTAATGCCGTTACTCAGACTTCAGTTGCCCGGTATCGCAACAAAAAACATGCCATCAAAATACGCTGCAAATGTAATACCGTCTTTAAAGTAGAGCTTGACTTCAGGCGTCATTATCGGATGCAGATCAGCCTGCCCGGCACCTACCGTGTGATTGATCCTCCCGGAGGAGGAGGCGGGGTCATCCACATCAAAAACATTTCACGTAACGGCCTGGGCTTCACGGTTTCCGGTATCCATCACATGAAGCCGGGCCAGACCATACGCCTGGAGTTCATTCTCAATGACAACAATCAGACCAAGCTGATCAAAGAGGCTGAAATCCGTTTAATTGAAAAAAATTATATCGGCTGCCGGTTTCTTGATGAAGATCATCTCGAAAAGGCCCTGGGTTTTTATCTTCGCCGCTGAACCGGATAAGGGGTTATTCCAGATGGCCCTGCATCCGCAACAACAGCTCTCCCAGTGTTGCCCTGTCATGGGCGTTGATACACACCCCGTCCCGCACTTTCAAACGAACATCTGCTTCCACCAGATCAATTTTATTGTAAATCCGCAGAACCGGCAGCCGGTCCAGTTCCAGCTTGTGCAGAACATTTTCCACCACCTCCACCTGATCGCGCCAGGCGGGATTGGAAATATCTATCACATGGAGCAGTAGATCCGCTTCAAGAAGTTCCTCCAGAGTCGATTCAAAGGCCTTGAGCAGGTCAGCAGGCAGGTTACGGATAAATCCGACGGTATCGGTGATAATGACCTCCACGTCCCGGGGAAAACGAAGACGACGGGAAGTTGGATCCAGGGTGGCAAAGAGCATATCCTCGGCCTTTATGTCGGAACCGGTCAGGGTGTTGAGCAGGGTAGACTTACCTGCATTCGTGTAGCCCACCAGTGATATCACCGGTACATCATGCTTGCGCCGACGATTTCGGCGATGATACCGCTGTTTACTCACCCCCTTGAGTTCCCTGGCCAGTCTGGCAATACGGTCATTGATCCGGCGGCGATCGATCTCAAGTCTGGTTTCGCCGGGTCCCCGGGCACCGATACCGCCGGTCAGGCGGGAAAGTGCATCGTCACGGGTGGAGAGCATGGGCAGCATATATTTCAGCTGGGCCATCTCAATCTGCAGCTTCCCCTCCCTGGAAAGGGCCCGGGAGGCAAAAATATCGAGAATCAGCTGGGTCCGGTCAATAACCCGCAGATCCGTATAATCAGTCACCGAACGAACCTGCGAAGGAGTCAATTCCTGGTCAAAGAGAAGAAGATTAGCGCCGTTACGAAGGGCCGTGAGCATGATTTCCATCAGCTTGCCGCGGCCCAGGATAAAACGGGGATGTACCTTTCGCCGCCGCTGAATAACCCGGTCGACGACCTGGACATCCGCTGCCCGGGCAAGCTCTGCCAGCTCAAGCATGGAATCTTCCGCCCTGCTCTTTGAACCGGTGGACACGGAAATCAAGATGGCCCTGTCATGTCCCTTATTCACGTCCCGAACGGGCCGCATGCGGGCAAACTCCCCCTCAAGGGATTCAATCAACTCGATACAGGACTGCCGCTGCGATGACGGATGAACAGGATCAAGCAGCTGCCAGTCCTGGTCATCAAGCCTGCCGGGACTGAGATGAACAGTGTGGAGCAGGTCGGGGAAACCGTCTGCAAGGGTAAGCACGGACATGAGATCAAGACGCAGACAGGCCATATCCATAATATCTTCTTCATTGGGACCTGCGTTTCCCAGAGTGGTATGGATGCAGCGCAACCCCCGTAAACGACCACCTGCCGTCCGTATCTGACTGAGAGCAGGAATAACAATCCGGTCATGATCCCCGACAATAACGGTTTCCACCTTGCCGGAGCGATGAACAAGTACCCCGACCTGTCGGTTCAGTTCAGTCGTCAACGATGCCATACTGCGGGCAAGATCCCGACTGATCACCTCATCCGGTCGCACCTTTTTCTGACTTAACCGCTCAAGACTGCGCAGCTGTTTACTCTTTAACCCGGACTTATTCCCGACTATGCTGATGACGCTTTCTCCTTAGTGTATCGAAACGCTTACATTCCAACGTGTTATCAAGTCAAGAACGGAGTTAATGCAGCGCTTACAATAAACCGGCTAAAACTGATGCACCACGGAGGTTACAACACCCCAGATCCCGCACCCGTTTTCTCTGTTTATTTCAATGGAAGGATAGTCGGGATTTTCCGCAATCAGCCGACAGGAATGGGCATTCCTGGCAAGACGTTTAACCGTCAGTTCTCCGTCTATGACAGCAATGACGATATCACCGCTTACGGCCTCCCTGGAGCGATCTACAATCAGGATGTCGTCATGGTGAATACCGGCACCTGTCATGGAATCACCATCTACCCGGACAAAAAAAGTTGCCGCCGGTTTTTTAATCAGCAGGTCGTTTAAGTCCAGCCTTTGATCCGTATAATCTTCCGCCGGCGAGGGAAAACCTGCCGACACACCACCGACAAAAAGGGGAAGAGAGATCCCGGTTTTCCGGTCCACACCATAAATCCCGCTGATCGTGGCGTCGGTCTTTAACTTTTGGGTACTGAGCATAGTGAAAAAGGATTCAAAATCGCCGGAATCGATACAGTACCTGGAACTACGCTGACGGATCGACGAGCGGCACACTGGAGTCCATGGCCTCTACCAGCCCGTATTCGGCACCGATTTTACGCACGGCAATCATGAAGGTCGACGGCATGGGCAGAACCCGTTCTTCGTCCAGCAGCTCAAGCTCTTTAGCCATGAGCAGACAGGGAATGGAGTGGATGCCCTCGTGGTTGTCGCAGATGGTCTGCATGCGCAGGGCATCGGTGAGAAAGGGAATCAGGTCATCGGCGCGGGTCTTCAGTTCCCGAAGCTCCTGTTCAACAATCTCCCGGTGTTTACGGGCAAAGGCATTGACTTCCGGATCGGCGGCAACAGTACCAAACAGATTGTTGACCACTCCTCCTGCCAGCCAGGTCTTTTCCTGATCCGACCAGTCCTGGAAACGTGTCTGTATATCCTCCTTCAAGCGCTGGTACAGAATCATCTGCACCATGACAATAGCCTCACGCATGACCGGGACAATTTTTGGATCAAATTCAGGAGCAGCCTCTTTGACCGCGTTGTTCATCTCCTCGCTCACAACACCACCTTAATATCGGGATGATCGCCAAGAACCTGGTAATAACGCAAACGGTGATAATCACTGTAGACCGTCATTTCCAAATTCATACTTATGTATTTTCCACCGCTGGACATACGGGAATCGGACAGGGAGTACGGGGCATCGCCCAGGTGCTCGGATATGGCGGCAAACACTGCCTCCCGTTCCATTCCAATCACCTTGTATTGCCAGACACATGGGTAATCGATTTTTGCTCTACAGCCGCCGGACGGCTGTTCAGGTATCTTTTCCATATCCGGCCTTATAGCGCAGCTTCACCAACATGACAACCCGAAAAAACCACCCTCAAAACCATGCAGCTGCAAAACCTTTTCTCAATGGTCATTCTAAAATTCAAAATATCTATTCAGCTGTACCACGCTCACTTGCCGGGAAACAGCCTGTTACTTACCAGGGTGAGGATGATGGCAAACGAGATGGCAGCCACGCCCATGAGAACATTGAAATAGGCGGGAGCCACCAGTGCCAGCCGGATAAACATGGTTGACAGGGCATAGCCGGAGTTACGGAACACTGAAAAAAACGAGGGCAGAAAACATTGCGAGATCAGAACAATCAGGATATCGCTGATTATGAGCAGGGTATAAAAATTGTGGAAAAAATCGGTATGGGCATGACCGGGCACCGACAAAAACAGGCTCTGTGCCCCCATGGCGACAAAAGAGACCAGCAGGAGGAGAGAAATACTTTTTTTGGCAGAGACAAAACGGTACAGATCTTCAGCCGGTGCCCCTGTTTCCTCAGCCCGCTTCTGCACCAGATAGTAGACACCGAGCAGGGCAAAGACTATCAGGGCACCAAAACCATCAGATAAAATCTTCAGGATCGCCTCTTCATTGCCCGCAAAAGTAAGCGGTTCCGGAAAATGGGACAGCTCTTTAAATGCATCGCGCATCAGTATCAGGGAGAGCAGCTCAAACTGTTTGCCCATGGATCGGGAAAAGGAACAGGGCAATACGAATATCAGGCTCAGGACTTCCAGAATCAAGATGACCGTAAAGGCGGTGCCGATGGCATAAAAATGATTATCCGGGATTACGGCTGCAAGAGATGCCGGCAGCATCTGCTGCCGGTTCAGTTCGATTACAAGCAGGTTGCCGATAAACAGGCAGACCAGCATGACGGAAAGCTTGCTGTGCACATGCTCATGTTCCCAGAACCGGTGCAGTGTATCAAAGACGTACGTGACTCTTTCGTAAAAAAAATCCATTTCTATTTTCCGTATTTCCTGAAAAATTGAATCTCCTCTTGAGTCCCCTACTCCATCATATGTATCCGCTCACAATCAGGGCAGATCCAGGTCGGGCCGTTTGATATACCCCATTTATTTTCGGCAAAACATTCCGGACAGATCTCAAAGCCACAGGTACAGCTCCAGCAGAACGGTTTGCTCTCTTTACAGCAGTGACAGGTATATCCTTTTT
>WFRY01000015.1 GCA_015486315.1 Desulfobulbaceae bacterium | reverse complement strand
GCCACTGGGTTATCGGTACGGAGATTAACCTGGTGCAGCGGCTGGCTCGCCGGTATCCGGACAAGACCATTGTCTCGCTGACCCCGGGCTGTCTCTGCCCGACCATGGATGTGATCAAACCGGTCAACCTGCTCTGGGTGCTGGATAATCTGGCCGAGGGCAGGGTGGTTAACCAGGTACAGGTTCTGGCGGATATTGCGGAACAGGCCCGAAAATCACTGGAAAGGATGCTGGCCATATGAGTCCGAAGCAGGAGAGCCTGATTGATTTCGGTGTCGACGTACAAGGCGCTGACGGCAATGCGCAGGTGAGGACACAGCCCGAGGTGTACCTGATTGACGGCAGTGCCTATATTTACCGGGCCTACCATGCCATCAGGCCATTGACCAACACCAGCGGTCTGCCCACCCATGCGGTATATGGATTTACCACTATCCTGCGCCGTATCCTGCGGGAAAAAAGTCCCGAGTGTCTGGCGGTTGCCTTTGATACCAGGGGGCCGGTGTTCAGGCATCGGATGTACCCGGACTATAAGGCCAACCGGCCGCCCATGCCTGATGATCTGGTGCCCCAGATACCCTATATTCACAGGATGGTTGATGCCTATAATATCCTCAACATGGAGCATGACGACCAGGAGGCGGATGATCTGATTGCCTCTGCCGCCCGGGTGCTGGCCGAAAAGGGATGCAGGGTAATTGTCGTTTCTGGAGACAAGGATCTGCTGCAGCTGGTTTCCGACAAGGTTACCATGTGGGATCCCATGAGCGATCGGTTAATGGATGGGGCCTTTATTGAGAAAAAATACGGTGTCGGGCCGGAGCAGCTGCTCGATTTTTTTGCGCTCACCGGTGACAGTGCCGATAATATTCCCGGTGTTCCGGGCGTGGGACCGAAAACCGCGCAAAAACTCATTGGTGAATATAAAACCCTTGAGGGGTTGTATGCTGCGGTTGACAGTTTTAAAAAGTCTAAGATGAAAGAACGGCTGATAGCGCATCGTGATGATGCCTTCCTGTCCCGTGATCTGATTCGTTTGAATTACGAGGCTGAGGTACCTGAAGATCCGGCGGCATACCGGGTACGGGAGTCCGACCCTGATGCCCTGCGGGCACTGTTGACCGAACTTGAATTTTTCACCCTCCTGAAGTCGGATGTACCTGCCGCCCGGGTTGATGCGGACGGGTTTGTGCTTATCCGGGATCGAAAAGAGCTTGACGGCCTGGTCGCTGAACTTACCGGAGCAGAGCTGCTGGTGGTGGACACTGAAACGACCTCTCTTGATCCTCTGGCCGCCGAACTTGTCGGTATTTCTCTCTGCGTGAACAGCGAAAAGGCCTGGTATGTCCCCTGTGGTCATCGCGATGAACAGGGAAATCTGCTGCCGGGGCAGTTGACGCCTGCGGACATTCAGGAGGCTGTCGGTCCCCTGCTGACAAATCCTTCCCAGGCTAAACTCGGCCATAACCTGAAGTATGATTACGCGGTACTGGCTGCTCCGCAAAATGGCGGCATCCGGATGGCCGGTCCTCTGTACGACACCATGATTGCGGCCTGGCTGCTTGATCCGGGCAGGCGGTCCTATAAACTTGACGATCTGTGTCGGGAACTTGACATGGAGATGACCTCGTTTGCTCAGGTTGTGGATGGTGATAAACGATCCGATGCCTTCTGCCGTGTGCCGCTCGTCAAGGCCAAGGATTACAGCTGCGAAGATGTCTATGGTGCTCTTTGTCTGTTTCGGGAGCAGAAACCGGGGCTTGACAAGTATGGGTTGTGGAAGCTCTTTGCCGAGGTAGAAGGGCCACTGGTCGCGGTGCTGGCCAGGATGGAGTCTGCCGGTGTTCTGGTGGATGAAACCGTGCTGGCAGCCCTGGCAGAAGAGTTTGCAGGCAGGCTTGCAGAGCTTGAAAAGGATATTTACGCGGCAGCCGGGCATGATTTTAATATCAACTCCCCCTCGCAGCTGGCCGTGGTCCTGTTTGAAGAGCTTGATCTGCCCCGGGGGCGTAAGATCAAGACCGGTTATTCCACAGACGTCAAGGTGATGGAGAAGTTGTCCCATCTCCATGAACTGCCTGCATTAATCCTTAAGTATCGCAATCTTGCCAAGTTGAAAAATACCTATGTGGATAAGCTGCGCACTCATATCAGCCCGATCAGCGGTCGGGTGCATACCTCGTATAATCAATGCGGTACAGCCACCGGCAGGCTCAGTTCCAGCAGGCCGAACCTGCAGAATATCCCTATCCGCACCGAGGAGGGACGGCGCATACGGTCCGCCTTTGTAGCCGCGTCCGGCAGTGTACTGCTGTCTGCAGATTATTCACAGATCGACTTGCGGGTTATGGCTCATTACAGCCAGGATCCGGCCCTGCTTGCAGCCTTCAGGAATGATCAGGATATTCATAGCCAGACGGCAGGTGAAATTTTTTCCATCTCGCCGCAGCTGATTACCCCTGAGATGCGGCGGGTGGCCAAGACCATTAACTTCGGTATTGTCTACGGCATGTCCAGCTTTGGCCTGGCCGGTCAGCTTGGCATCAAACGTAAGGAGGCCCAGACCTTTATTGATCGCTATTTTGAGCATTATTCAGGCATTAAAGCCTTCATGGAGGATATTGTTGAACAGGCCGGGAACGATGGCTATGTGACCACCTTGCTTGGCAGGCGCAGGCAGTTACCGGAAATTAAAGCTTCCAACCGAACCCGTCGTGAATTTGCCGAACGGACAGCCATTAATACCCCTATTCAGGGGACGGCAGCAGATATCATCAAGCTGGCCATGCTGCAGGTAGACCGGGAACTGCAGGGTCAGGCCGGAGCACAGATGATTTTACAGATCCATGATGAACTGGTCCTTGAGGTGAAGGAAGAAAAAATCGAAGCTGTTACAGGTATGGTCACCCATGCCATGGAATCGGTCATGGAACTGGATGTTCCTTTAAAGGTCAATGTCAGCGTGAGTCAAGATCTTGGCAAGGCGTAGGGAGCTTGCAATTGTGCCTTCCTGATTTTATCTGTTTCCGAATTGAAATTCAATGACAGTCCAGGACGGATGTTATTCCGGATAAGCGTGATTAATTCTGCTGTTTTGACCGACTTGCCGGAAAATATACACTGAAATGCTCCCTGCTCAGCAAGATTTGCGCTTTAATACCTTGAATGTCCGAGTCTGTATGATTTTGTTTGTTCTGGCCCTTTTATTGCAAGAATCAAGGCAAAAGTAACAGGAGGGGATGTTATGAAAACTCGTGACGCCATTCATATCTTAATCTTAAGTCCGATTTATTTTCGATTAACCCTGCTGCAGCGTCTGCAGCTGGTCAGGGAATACTGTCAGGCAATGAATTCAAATTCACCTGTTCTCCGGTAAATGAATATATTGAAGCAAAATACAGCAATGGAGGATCGCAGGCGTCGTCGTCATAAACGATTCTGCGTGCGGAAAGGTGCTCTCGCCTTCCTTGGTTCAACAACCCCCGGTAAGATTGTGGATATCAGCCGGGGCGGCATGAGTATTCAATATGTTGTTTTTGAAGAAAAAATCGATAATCCTCTCAAAATTAATATTTTTTCCCCTGAACAGGATTTTTTCCTGGCCGACATTCCAGCCTCTGTTGTATCAGAAATTGATTGTCCTGCAAATCTACCGTTTAGTGCTGTTCAAACAAAACGGATTGGTGTCAAATTTGGTAAATTAAGCAAAGAGCAGGAAGCATCTCTGGAGCAATATCTCCTTCATAATACCATCGCTGAAGTCTGAACGGCAAGCGCTCCAGGAACCCCCTGCTGCACGCGCTCAAGTCCCCAGATATACAGGGGTATTATCGGGGGCCTTGATCACGCACAGCAGGGGATTCCTGAAACGCTTACATTCCGAGGCGTTATCATGTCAAGAGTATGGTTAATGAAGCGCTTACTCTGAACGTTCTCTTTTTTCTATCTCTTTTTTGCTAAATTCAGTAAAATTCATCAACTCGGGGAAATTGCTCCCTGATTCTGAATCTGTTTGACCTGTAGAGGTCTTGAGGGAGGTCCTGTATGCTGCAAGTCCTTTGTTTTTTCATGTTCTGCCTGTTTTCCGCCGGTGTTGCCCGGGGAGCAGCCGAGGTCGTGTCAACTGTTGACGATCAGCAGTCGGTGGCCGTGACGATTTATAATCAGAATCTGGCCCTGGTTCGGGATGTCCGTGAAATTACACTTTCTCCAGGGCGGCAAACCCTGGCATTTCGCGAAGTCAGTGCCCGCATACTTCCGCAGACAGCTCTGCTTGCTGCGCCAGGCCTGCAGGTGCTGGAGCAGAATTTTGAATATGATCTGCTGAGCCCGAAATCATTACTGGAAAAGTATGTCGGCCATGATGTCATGCTGGTGAGAACCCATCCGACCACAGGTGAAGAGCGGTTGGAAAAGGCCAGGGTGCTCAGTGTTGCGGGCGGTGTTGTGCTCAGGGTCGGTGATCATATTGAAAGTGGTGTGCCCGGCAGGCTGGTCTATCCTGATGTGCCTGAAGATCTGCGTGACCGGCCCACGCTCACCATGCTGGTAGACAACCAAGAGGGGAAACCGCAGCAGGCAGTACTCAGTTACCTGACCCGGGGACTTTCCTGGAATGCGGATTATGTGGCAGTGCTGGGAGCAGAGGATACCCGGCTTGATCTCAGCGGCTGGGTTACCCTGAAAAATGAAAGCGGAGTGACCTATAAAAATGCATTGCTCAAGCTCGTAGCAGGTGATGTAAACCGGGTACCCGAGTCTGTCCCGTTACGTTCCATGGGCCGTAAAATGATGGCAAGCGAGGCTGTATCTGATGGCGGCATGGCAGAGGAATCCATGTTTGAATATCATCTCTATTCCCTTGCCCGTCCGACAACGATCCGGGAAAAACAGTCCAAGCAGGTGGCCCTCCTCCAGGCTGCCGATGTACAGGTGAAGAAAGAATTTGTCCTGCAGGGGCGGGATTACTATTACAGCAGTCGGGCCGGGGATTTGGGACGTAAGATGAAAGTCGGCGTTTTTATAGAGCTGGCCAACACCCGCCGGGCCGGTCTGGGGCAGCCTCTGCCGGCCGGGGTTATGCGGGTATATAAAAACGACAGTTCCGGCAGCCTGCAGTTTGTTGGTGAAGATCATATTGACCACACCCCGGAAAACGAAAAAATTCGTCTCAAGCTTGGCGATGCCTTTGATGTGACTGCAGATAAAAAGCAGACTGATTTTAAGAAATTGTCCGGTTTCAGCCGCTATAATTATGCATTTGAAAGTGCATTTGAAATTGTGTTGAAAAACGGCAAGGATGAAGTGGTGAACGTCCGGATTGTAGAACCTGTCCCGGGTGACTGGCGGATTGTCGAAGAGTCCGCACCACATACAAAAGAATCATCAGGTACCGCAGTCTGGCAGGTGCATGTTGCAGCAAAATCAAATACAACGTTGCGCTACCGGGTACAGGTGAAGTATTAAAAGCGGCATTGGATTGCAGGGGGAGAGCATAACCTCTCCCCCTGCAACGCTTTCATTCCGAGGTGGTATCAATTCAAGAGTGTCATAAATGAGTCTGTTGATTTAATAGGATTTTCGTTCGAGATCAAGGCATACGAAAAAATTTACCGCAGGCATATAGCTGATATTCCGAGGATGAATTTTTTCGTATAACACAGAGATCGGGCGCAAATACATTAAATCAACGGGCTCATAAATGATGCGCTTACACTTTACCCTCTCTCGTTCATGGGTACAAATTCACGGGCCGGTTCTCCGGTATACACCTG
>WFRY01000014.1 GCA_015486315.1 Desulfobulbaceae bacterium | reverse complement strand
GGCCTGTACAAAGCAGGAATTCTTTCCCTGTCCGCAACGCTGCTCTCCAACATCATTGCATCTGTAACAAAAAATATTTTTCTCCGTTGTCGGAAAGTGGATAGACGGTGTTTGGTGGAGTGCGGTATATCAAGTATATTATTAACTATTAAGAATATAAAGGTCAGAGTAAAATTAAACCTTGGCAGGAGACAATTTGTTATCTCCTGCATTTATATAATAAGTGCATAACCTTCGAGGTGAAGATTGAGAAATTTGGAAATGAATCGCACTCTTCTGGCTCTGAGCCATGAAATGGCCCGGGCCATTACGTCCCATGTACAAAAACAACAGCACTGATCATTTTTTTCACCATGGAGAAAAACTGATGAAAGGAACAATCAATAGATGTACCGCTGCCTGCCTGACGATCCTGTTTGTTACGCTGACAGCCATTGCCGCACACGCCGATGAACTGGCCCAGGCCAATAATCCACTGGCTCATATGAAGTCGGTGGCTCTGCAGAATTATTATATGGGAGATGTGACGGAATCAGACAAAGCGCTCAATCAATTCTGGTTCAGGTATGCCCAGCCTGTTGACAGGTGGCTGATCCGTGCCTCACTGCCGGTCAACACATTTCCCACCCCGCCGGATGGAAACACCGACACCGGTCTTGGTGATTTTAATGTTTTTGCCGCATACCTGCTGGATATCGACAAGCCCGGGGTTACTTTCGGCATCGGCCCGCAGGTAACCTTGCCCACCAACACCCAGGAGGGCCTGGGGACAGATAAATGGTCGGCCGGCTTTGCCAATGTCCTGTTCAACGCCGAGTCAAAACTCTTTCAGTATGGTTATCTTCTCACTTGGCAGACCTCCTTTGCCGGCCCTGGGGACGAGCCGTATGTCAATGCCGGTGCCCTGCAGCCATTTGCATTTCTTCAGCTTGGTTCCGGCTGGTACCTGCGCGCTGTTCCCATCTGGATGTACAACTTTCAAAATGACAGTTACAATATCCCCCTGGGCGTAGGTATCGGCAAGGTCATTATCAGTGGCAACAAGGTGTTCAATATGTACTTAGAGCCGCAATTCTCTGTGGCGCATGACGGGCCGGGCCAGGCTGAATGGCAGGTTCTCTGCGGCTTTAATATTCAGTTTAAGGAATAAATCGGGGCGGAGGGTGGTAACTGGTCAACTAATCCCGCCGGCATGAACCTGGACCCACGCCGGCAAACAGATAAACTGTCCCTTGGCGCTGGTCTGAATATCATGTACGGCTCTTTTTCCACCACGGTCGGAATCAACAAGCCCTCTTCCGTCCTTGGCGACGGCCAGTTAAAACTCGATGATTCGGAAATCAGCTATGCCACCAGGCTGGGGCTGCAATACACAACCGAGATAATTCTTGTTTTTAAGTCAGATCCGGAATTTTCCGGTCTTGGGTCGCTGATGACTGCAGGACTGGACGAAATTTGGTAAAGTAGGCGTTAATGGAGACGGAACAAAGCATAGATATGTATAGCTGGTTTGAGGCTATATATTTTGTCGCGCTGCAATTATGTGCCAGGTAAATGAAAATCGCAAAGTCATGAATCCTGAGATTGAAGACAAAAGTTCTCTTCGGGACACTATCATTATCATGGCAGGGTTTGCTGTTCTGCTGGCATCTGTTCACCATGGCTCTCCGCTATACAGCTCTGCTCAGCCCGCAGACCAGGTGGTTTGGTGTTTTACTTGGTCCATCACCGGAAAAATGACGGACCTGTCGCTCTGGAGAAAACTGAAAATGTACAGTGCAGTAATACATATCCTACCCACACAAGCCCAAAGAACTTAAATGACACCACTTACAGACATGACAGGGATGATCGGCAATGGACTCTCTGTATTTATGGGGTTTTTCGCCATTATGAATCCCATCGCCAATACACCTATTTTTCTTGGCCTCACAGCAGATGACTCACCGGAAATACGAAAAAAAGTTGCCCGAAAGGCATTGGTGTTGACCTTTATTCTGATTGTTATATTCTGTCTGCTGGGTAAATTGATTTTTCAGCTTTTCGGTATCACCCTGCCGGCTTTTCGTATTACCGGCGGTATTCTGGTAGCGCTGATCGGTTACAAGATGCTGCATGGAGAATCATCCAAAATGCATCAGCAGGGGACTCACCGGGAAGAAAGTACTGAAGCTGCGCTGGGTATTGCGGTAACCCCGCTGGCCATGCCCATTCTCGCAGGCCCTGGTACAATCGCAACGGCAATGAACTACGCGTCCACCGGCGGCATGAGTGAAATGATCATAACTGTCGCTGTTTTTGCCGTGCTGTGCCTGATTACCTATGTTTTTTTTGTTTCAGGTCAGCGTCTGGTCCGTTATCTGGGGCAGAACGGCCTGTCCATTATTACCCGCATCATGGGATTGATTCTTGCCGTCATCGGCGTGCAGATGCTGCTTGACGGCATTGCCGGAGCCATCCAGACAATGCACTGATGTTGGAGCTTTGGAACGTATGAAGGTATGCAGGCTGCATTATTGCTTTCATAAACGAATACTATGTAATTCTCAAACAGGACTTCACCTGCCCTTGAGGAGGAAAAATGTATACTACACTTGACTGGGTCTCGCTGGGGATCTGGATTTTTGTCATTCTTATTCTGGTCTACGGCATCATTGCCATTCACGACATTCCAGCCTCCATTGCCAGGCAGCGCAACCACCCGCATAGTGACGCAATTGAAGCGGCCGGCTGGGTCAGCCTGTTCATGCTCCATGCCCTGTGGCCGTTTCTCTGGATCTGGGCCTTTTACTATAAACCGGAACTGGAGGCGGACAAAGCGCCGGCAAGGGATGAGCTGCAGACAAAGATCGACAAGTTAAGCAAGCGTCTTGCTGCAGTAGAGGCACGCCGGAACGGCAAGACGGCAAAGCGGCAGCGGGGCAGTAAAAATGCAAAAAAGACTACCGCAAAGGGAGGAAAAAAATAATGGATATAATCCTGACTCTCACCTATACGGCCCTTGCCATCGCAGCCTTCAAACTGCTCAAAATCCCCATAACCAAATGGTCGGTGACCACCACCGCCCTTGGCGGTGCGTTCCTACTGGCCTGGATCTATACCAGCATGGCTTTCTTCCATCCATTTACTCCTTCAGCCCGGATGTATTACATCACCACTCCCATTTCCTCCCAGGTACGGGGCAAGGTCGTCGAGGTGTACGTTACCTCGGACAAATCGCTGAAAAAAGGTGATCCCCTGTTCAAGATTGATCCGGCTCCCTACCAGGATAAGGTAAACCAGCTCAAGGCCGAGTTGACCCTGGCCCGGAAACGGGTGGAGGAGTCTGCTGCGCTCCAGAAAGTCGAGGCCGGTTCCCTGTATGAGCTTGAGCAATATCAGGCCAATGTTGCCTCACTTGAAGCACAGCTGAAAAAGGCTGAATTTGACCTGGAAAGCACCACCGTCCTGGCCCCGGCCGATGGTCATGTGACCCAGAACAGGGTGCGTAAGGGAATAACTGCAGGTATTGTCAGGGTTTCAGCGTTGATGACCTTTGTCCATGACGAGGATCCGGTTTTTATTGCCGCGTTCAGGCCAAATGGAATTCAGAACATTAAAGTCGGGGCCGAGGCAGAGGTCATGTTCACCGCTATTCCAGGCAAAACTTTCAAGGCAAAGGTGGTCAAGTTGTGGAATGAAATAGCAGAAGGCAATGTCTTTGCCCAGGGTACCCGGATGATCAGCGTGACAAAACGGCTGCCACCGGGACGAATACCGGTTCAGATCGAATTAATTGATGATGTTTCGCCCTATTATCTGCCCAAAGGCTCCGAAGGCGGGGTCTGTGTTTATTCCAAACATCTTACTGGGTTGGGGGATTTGCGGCTCATCCTGCTCCATATGTACAGCTGGATGAATATTTTCAGCTTTGATGAGCCTGGTGGGGAGTAAGCAGCTAACCATATTTTTTATTTTTTCATAAAGTTTTAAAATTATTCCTCAAGGAGGGGACATGCCCTTTTTTATCCGGTTAACGGATTGTCGAACATTGTTGGCCATGCTCTGTTGTGTTGGTATCCTGTCAGGATGTTCCGGTTCGGTTGCAGGCCATGATGAGGCCGTCAGGGGAATCAGGGGGGATGATGCGGTCAGTAAAAAAGCACCTGCTGATTTTGCCGCTGATCAGATCAACAACGATGCCTTTGCCGGTACATATGTGGACGACGGCTGGCTGAAAAGTTTTAATGATGCAGAGCTGGATAAACTGGCCGCAGAAGCACTGGCCGATAATCCAGGCATCAAGATTTCCAAGGCCCAGGTGGACCAGGCAGAGGCCAAGTCCAGACAGGCCGGTGCCGCCCTGAAACCGGCAGTCAACTTAGGAGGAGGATTTAGCGACCGTAATCATTCCGCGCTCACTGATATTGCAGCCGGGGTTATCAATGTTTCCTGGGAGCCTGATGTCTGGGGCCGAGTCGGTGCAGGGGTGGCCTCAGCCAAAGAAATGGCCCGGGCCTCGAAACAGGATTACCGGTTTGCCAGAATGTCCCTGGTCGCAACGGTGGCAAACAGCTGGTTTCTTGCCATTGAGAGTAAACTGCAGCATCAATTTGCCGGAGAGGTGAAGGCAATAAAAGAAAAAAATTATGAACTTGTCCAGGCAAGGTTCAAAGTCGGACGGGTTGATAAACACGAAGTCGCCCTTGCAAAATCAGAGGTTGCAAAGGCCGAAGAGGCAGAGGTGCATGCCAAATCCGCTCTGGAAGACAGTGCCAGAAGCCTTGAGCTGCTGCTTGGCCGCTATCCCTCTGCAGAACTTGAAATTACCGATAAACTGAAGGCAGTACCGCCGCCTTTTCCCGCAGGGATTCCGTCTGAGATTATGGAAAGACGACCCGACCTTGTTGCAGCTGAAAACCGGGTTGCAGCAGCCTTTCAGAAAGAAAAAGAGGCCAAATTACTCCATCTGCCCAGTTTCCGTTTTTCTCTTGGCCTGGGGGCAAACAGTCTGAACAATTCCATTGCCGGGCTGGCCGCCGGGGTGTTTGCGCCGCTCTATACGGGTGGGGCAATTGAGGCAGAGGTCGAACAGGCGACTGCGGTACAGAAGGAGGCAATCAACGCGTATGCCCAGGCCGCACTCAACGCCTTTAAAGAAGTTGAGTCTGCGCTGGCCGCCGAAGAATACCTGGCCGAGCGTGAAAAATACATGCAGGAAGAGGTGAAAGACAAGCACGAGGCCTATACCTTGATGATGGCCCAGTACAAGGTCGGAAAAATATCCCTGGTCGATACCCTGACAGTCCAGACCCAGTGGGTGGACGCTCAAATATCACTGATCGACCTGAAAACCCTGCGTCTGTCCAACCGCATCAAGCTCCATCTCGCCTTGGGGGGCAGCTTCGAATAGGCTGCATTCTTACGGCTGAAAAGAGCAGAACACATCTGACAATACTTATTTCCTTACAGTCCTTTACGACAAACAGGAGAAGAAAATGCGTAAATCAATACCTTGTACCATGCTGACCCTGCTGGCTGCAGCGAGCCTTGTTGCCGGTTGTTCAATTTCCTACTCCACCGGAAAATCGTCTGATTCCATTTCCACCAGCTTAGACTCCATTTCCGGCTCTTCCGGCAGTGGAAAAGAGAAATCCGCCACCTCGGCGGCAAAAACATATACTGAGGATGTTGCCGCAGCCACAGTGCTTTTTGCATCAGGACAAAAAAACAGTGAACAGTTTCTTGCCACTGTTTCACAGATTGCCCGGAGCCATGGCATCGTGAACTGGGAAAAGGAAAAAGAAACCTATATCGCCATGGGCAGGGGACTGAAACGGGCGGGAATTACGAAAAAGGAAATATCAGAACTGCCCTATTTCAGTAGTCTGGCAGGTACATCCAACTACTCAACTGTGTTGCACGAATACAAGAAGTCATAAGGCCGCTTTCCTGGTTGCACGAGGGAGCCTTGCATGCAATCTCTGAGGCTGCAGGTCAAGGTATGGTAACCAAGGGCCTGTACCTGTCTGCCGGTCCGGCCCGGTTCTACCTGCTTTTCCTCCTGCTCCCGGCCATCTGCCTGTTCCTGCCAGGCTGGATACAGGCAGATGAGACCACTCCTGTTTTCCTTGATTTTATCTATGTCAATGCCAATACCGGTGAAGCAGCCGGGGGGCATGTGGCTGTCAGGATGGAATCCACCATCTTTCATTATCAGTTTTTTCCCCAGGGCAGGTTTCTGCTGGTCCGCGATTCCTGGTCCCATTTCCGCTATGTCTACAACGAGCTCAACAATCGCTCCATTTTCATCGCCCGCCTTCCCCTGACTTCCCGGGTGTACAGGAGGGTACGCAATCATTTTACCGGCCTGTTGATTGAGCAGCAGCAGAATCTGGATAGACTGCGAAATGGAAGAGAGCAGCTGTATTTGATCGAGCAACTGGTGGATGGTTCGGACCAGGTGGAGCTGCCTGTAATCGGCCTGTTTGACAAAAACAGGGTTGGTAACCCCACCATGGGAAGTCTGCAGCAAATGGTCCTGCAGCAATTGGGCCCGGCCGGATATGCTGCAAAGTTCAAAAGGATAGGACAAAGCCTTACAAGCTGTCTCACAGAACCCGGCGTGATCCGCTGGTCATCACGGGCGGCAGAGATCGAGAGGCTTCTGCTTGAACGAGAGTTTTTTCAACTTGTGCAGGAGGGCGCTTCTCTATCACGCGATTCTGTAGTCGGGCTTGCTGCTGATCCTGATCTTTCCCCTGATGAAAAAATAATCCTTACCCAATATAGAAAAAAACTGGCTGAATCCGTTGCTGACCTTCTCCAGGCCATTCATCCCGGACAAACGGAAGCGCTGTTACTGCAAACTGCCAGGTACCTGGTGGTGAGCCGGTCACTGGCAACGGGCAGGCTGCTTACTCTGGATCCCTTTTCTTCAGCTGCTGTTACTGTTTTCCCGAAACCGGGAGATAATCTGCAACCACTTGCCGACCGGCTTCTTCAGGATGCTGTCAGGGCAAGGATAAATTTTTTTCAGGAATCAGAGCATCCGGATATTGCCTATGCGCTGTTGGAAACCGCCATGGGCCGTCTGGATGAGGTGGAAGGGGCAATTCTTTTTGGTCGACCGGTCAGGGTGGAACCGGGAATTCTGCTGCCGGATCGCAGGGGCAGGGTGTCTGTTCAGGGAATACCGAAGAATTTATCACTCCTGTCCAGAACCATGGCTTCGATAAAGACTTCTCAACACAGGCTGCAGCTGCTGGTAGGCAGGCAATATGAGTATAACCTGATTCGCCACAACTGTGCCACCGAACTTATACAAGCGGTGAATACAGCTTTTCCTGATCCGGAAACCGGACGCAGGGAACTCGGTGGCTGGCTGGAGCCGGGCAATGACCTGAATTTTATTCCCCATCGACTGTTTAGCCGGGTCAACAGTCATTTTCCGGTGATGGAAACAGTTCGGCTGCCATCAAGAAGATTACGGAACCTTGCAGCATTATACCCCAACGAAAAAGATTTAACGGTCCGGCTGCGGGAATCAAATACGCTCAGTTCCACGCTCTATACACCAAGGATCCAGGATACACCTTTCCTCTTCTTTACTGATGACAGTCTTGTTCTACGTCCTGTTTATGGGCTTGCAAACCTGTGCTGGGCTGCACTCCATGGCGCAACCGGAATTATTTCACTGCCTGTAGACGGCGGTGAACGTCTCCATCAGGGGATAAGGGGAATGTTCTACAGCCTGCCGGAACTTGTTTTCAATAATATTCGCAAGGGAACATATGGCGTTGCCGATATTGTCCCCTCTGGTCCGTAATCCGTTTTGTTACGGGAGTGACCTTTTAACCCGCAACCTTCACGGTATCCTTACAATCAACGTAACTATT
>WFRY01000013.1 GCA_015486315.1 Desulfobulbaceae bacterium | reverse complement strand
GGATAGAACGTGCCTGCATGGGCCATGGTGCGTGTACTCATAATTTTCCTCCTTGCTGGGTGCCGATTCAAAAGGAACTGCCTGAACACATAATTTTAGTAAGCGCTCCATGAACGCTTACTAATTTTTACTCCCTGAAAGTAAATTCATTAACAGAGACTTTTCCCCTTTCGTACTGCCGGTGCCAATTTTCAGGTACTGGTATCTCCTGATAGAGTTCGGTTCGCCGGGCTTCGAGCATCTGTTTCGGTTTGTGCATATAATCAGCTGCGCAGAAAATTTTTTTCCCTGTTGTCTGACTTAATTCATCCAACCAGATGAGCCCCTGTTCTGAACGTAGGAGATGATGATCAATGATCAGGGTTTCAATATTTTCAGCCAGGCGAATACTGTTTTCCCGGGCCTGTTTCAGTGTTGCAGCAGACATGGCTTGTCGGTAGAGCGGCGGACCGGAAACAAATACCGTATCCGGCTGCCACTGGAGAATGGCATCCACAGCTTGATTACTCAACAGCTGAATATCAGAGCCATGCACAAATACCTGTCCGTCCGCTCTGATCCGGGTCATCATAACAGTGCCTGTTTTGCTCTGCAGTAGACCATGCGGCTGGGCAGGAGAAAAACTCAGAATACCTGCTGAACACCCTTCAGCAATCTTCATCCTGTTGCCCAGGACAAAAGCCAGGTCCAGTGCACGCTGCTGCATTTTTGTTGCCAGCTCTTTCCAGGATACGCTCCAGCAGCAAGTATCCTCAGAAACAGCAGATAAATACTGCAGGGAGAGCTGATACGGGTTGGCCTCACGTAAGGGAACATGGTCACCATGGAAGTGACTGAAAACAATATCCGTTGCCGTTGCCAGTGCCTCAATAATCTCCTGCCTGACATTGATTCCAACTGCAACCTGGGCAGGATGGGGCAGCAGACCATGGCGCATATATCCCAAGGCAACACCCGGATCGATGATGATCCGCTGTTCTCCGGTCTGCACCAGGCAGCACATTCCGCGTACTCCCAGCGATTCTGTTCCAATTATTTTAAGGATCACCGTATTGTTTTCTTTTGCCCGGATGTAACTACTCACCTATGTTGATCAGGGAGCCACTCAACGCAGCAGCAGGTAACCATCCGGCCCCAGGTTAGTGGCTAACATGACGCTGTTGATATCAATATGTTCTGTCCAGGTGCTGCTCTGTTGATTTCTCGCTGTCAGCCAGAACGTTTCAATTTTTTTTATTAAAGACAGGTGGGGAGAAAAGTCTGTGAGTTGCGAAAGCAGTGATTGCTGCTCTGGAAAATGTTCCGGATGCTGTTGTATCAGCTGTGTCATTTTTTCAACGGTCTGTAAACCAATTGCAAGTCCCAGTTCACGGAAGGCGAGACGATACTGAGCCGGATAATTTAATGTGTCGGTCAAAGAAAAGGTTTCCACGCCGGTTTGAGCAGAATGGAGGAGCGTAGACAACAGGTCCGTAAACTGGACATTACTGTGGACTATCAGCTGGGTCACCTTGAATGCATCGGTGAGCAGTCCCCCGATTCCCAATGGATCATCGGTAAACCAGTTCATATCTTCACAGATTTTCATGGTCTCTGAAATCTCCCTGCCCAGGTTCAGCTCTGCCGCCATTTCCGGATCGTCCACTGCCGTTGCCATGAGTTGAAGATAAGTGATCAATCCATCAAGGGCATCATGCTGTCCCATTGAGGAGACCAGGGGGCGGGAGAGATCAATGCTCATCTTCCAGTACATTTTTTTGCTCTGCGAAGCCGGGACTTCATAGGTAAACCCGGCATGAGCAGTCCTGGCAAGTTCCATGGCCCACCGGTTGTATTGGAGGTTGCCGCTCACCACGGCGACCCGGTTGAGGGCGTGCATCCATTTGGTCAGGTAGTGGAAGTATTGCCCGTCCTGATCCCATTCCAGACGTTCGTTATACGGTTCTCCGGATTGGCGTTCGTTGAATTTTTTGCCTATTCTGAGTCCCCCGACAGTAGGATGCAGCTTACCCTTTTCTTCTGCAAGACCACTGATCCACCCGGTCCTGGAATCATCATCCCGGTGCCTCCCCAGCACAGCATGCACCTGGTCAACAAGGGCAAAGGCCTTCTGTTTGTATTGCTCTTCGCCTGTTTGCTGAAAAAGTTCCAGGAAGTTACAGACCGCAAAGGCATCAGTCCAAAGATACCGTTTGGCTGCATGACTATCTGTTGCCAGACCGGTCCGGTCACTGTACTCGGCCATTATTTTCTGAATTTTCAGGGAATTATTCATTATTTTTGTAACTTCTCAATAACTGATGGTAAGTTGCTGTATCTAATTTTATGGATCGAAGTCTACGCTATCTCCGGCCAACAACCTGCCGGAATGACCCAGTTGCTGGCAATGCCGAGCGTCATCCCCGAATGAATCGGCACCCGTGACCACCGCAATTTCCGTTCCCTCTGCCCCTGCCTCTACCTTCGCTTCGTTTCTGCCCTCTTCTGCCAAAACCAGGGGTTATCCGGTTTGTTTCTCTTTCCAGGCAGCGACGAAAGGCCGGTAAATGATGGTCTCTGGAGGCGGACTGCAACTGTTGAAAGACCGCAATAACATCCGGTTCTTCCGTACCAGCGAGCAGCTCATCATAGAGGGAGATATTTTCTTCTTCCGCCTGTACAGAGATTCTGCAGGCTTCCTCCATACTCTTTGGTAGAGCTGTTTCAGGTGGTTCCGGTTCCGCAGGTACGGGAATGGAATACTTTTCATACAGCGGGAGAAGAAAGTTGATGTGCCTCTGTTCCGCCTCGACAATGTTGGAAAAAGGACGGACCGTTCCAAAGGCGTCAATAATTTTTCGGTACGTATTTCGAGCATGGTATTCATCCATGAGTGCTCTATTGAGTTTTGTTGCAAGTTGCTTTTGCATAATTTCCCCTCCTGCCTCAGCATTGATTAATTATAGCACACTCTGTAAAAAGCATTATCATCATATGCACAAAATAAGCATAAAAGTCTACAAATCAACCTCATTGGACCTAAACGCTTCATTAATTACTGTCTGCCCGGAAATGAGATTTTTCGTCGTAACGCAGAAATCGGGCAAGGTAAGCGAGCTCGCGAAACTTTTGCTGGAGCAGGCTTGCAGCCTGGTCCTCTTGTTTATGACAAAGCTGTTATATGCACAGCAGTCCAGCGGGAGCAACTGACTTGTCATAAACTCATGGTTCAATCTACAAGATTGAACCAGCTAAAGTCGGTGATTCTGCCTGGTTCCAGTGATACGGACCGTTACCGCTACGTTGTCATGTTTTCTTCCTGCCGTCATCCCCGAAGTAGTTATCGGGGATCCATTTATC
>WFRY01000012.1 GCA_015486315.1 Desulfobulbaceae bacterium | reverse complement strand
CTATCAAGCGATATGAACGTCTTATCGGCCCCTTTCCCTTTTCCCGCTATTCCATTGTGGAAAATCGACTGCCCACCGGCTACGGCATGCCCACCTTCACCCTGCTTGGCCAGGCCGTACTCCGACTGCCCTTTATCAAGGATACGTCACTGGGGCATGAGATTCTCCATTCCTGGTTCGGTAATTCGCTGCGGCTTGATGGTACCGGCAACTGGTGCGAAGGGTTGACCACCTATCTTGCCGATCAGCGTTATGCCGAGGACAGCGGCAAGGGCAGAGAGTACCGAAAACAACAGCTCATGCGTTACGTATCTTTTGTTCATCCCGGCAACATCATGCCCCTGATCGACTTCCACCAGGGCGGCGACTCCGGGCCATCAGCCAAAAAAATGCGTGCCATCGGCTATGACAAGGGGAGCATGGTTTTCTGCATGCTGAACCGGGAAGTAGGTGACCGGAATTTTTATGAAGTCCTCAGGCAGCTTTACAGCGAGAACAGATATAAAAAAATCGGCTGGACCGACATTGAAACCACGTTCTCCCAGGTTACAGGCAGGGATATCTCCCTGTTCTTCGGTCAATGGCTGCTGCGCAATGATATTCCGGAACTTTCCATTGACGATGCAGACATGACCCGGGAAAACGGGAAAAGCGTTCTTTCATTCCGGTTAAAACAGGGCAGCAGGGATCCGTACCAACTCCAGGTACCTGTCAGCGTACAGACCATGGACGGATGGAAGACGACCCTGGTTCAGATGGATTCCCCTGAGCAGCGTTTTTCAGTGACAGTAGATACCCTGCCTGAAAAACTGGTTCTGGATCCCGACTACACGCTGATGCGCGCCCTGCAGCCCGCTGAACAATACCCCGCCTGGATGCGGGTGATGGGCGCTGAAAAAAAGATCGTTGTCCTTCCCGAAGAGGAGGATAGATCACGATTCCAACCACTGATCAGGGAACTCAAGGGCCGGGGGTGGCAAATGGTTTCAGCCTCAGAACTGAAAAACAGTGAACTTGCCGAAAACACGCTTATCTTCCTGGGAAGCTCCATCCATACCCTGGGAGTATTCGGCAGGATCAGGCATCCCGCGCAGGGCTTTATCCTTGACGTGCGCAACAATCCCTTAAACCCTGCATACTGCATGGTTCTGGTCTCTTCAAGCGGCCCGGAGGAGACCTTGGCCGTGGTTCATAAACTCAACCATTACGGCAACTACTCCTATCTCCATTTCATTCATGGCCAAATACGGGAAAAACGAAGATCACCCTCTGCAGACGGTATTGAGCTGGAGCTGTTTACGCCTCCGATGGGAATTCCGGTGCGGCAGACACAGGACTTCAATGAAATTATCAACACATTGCTCAAGAGCAGGGTTGTCTACATCGGGGAACAACACACCGATTACAGCAGCCACCTGTTACAGTTACAGGTCATCCAGGCACTGTATAAAAAAAATAAAGAAAATCCCGGGCTGATCATCGGCATGGAAATGTTTCCCCGCACCTCTCAACAAGCGCTTGATGCGTATTGCAGCGGCGCAATCACGGAGGAACGCGAATTTCTTCAGGCCTCTGAGTATTTCAAGGTCTGGGGATTTGATTATCGACTGTACCGTGACATTATCAACTATGCAAAAGACCATCATATTCCTCTCGTCGGCCTGAACATAGACAACACCATTGTCAGCAGCGTATTCCGCAGCGGATCAACCGACGGGCTGAGCCGGGAACAGCTTGCCCGGGTAGCGGAAGAACGTGACCTGGAACTTCCCGGTTACAGGGAGCGGTTGCTGGCCATTCATGCCATGCATAACAGTTCTCCCCATGGCTCGGATTTTGCCGGTTTTCTCCAGGCACAATCCATGTGGGATGAAACCATGGCCAAGTCCATTGCGCGTACCTTGACGGACAATCCCGGCAAACAGATGGTTGTGCTTGCCGGTATCGGCCACGTGTACAAGGACAGTGCTATTCCGCCCCGGGTTGCCCGGAGAATAAACGGTCCCATAACCCAAAGCGTGCTCATTGCGGACAATGGCATGGACAGGGGAGTGGAACCGGGCAGACAGGTCGATTACCTGATGTTGACGAGGTCGGTTGAGCTTGCCCCTGCCGGAAAAATCGGGGTAGTGCTGGATACTGTCGAAAAAACAGAGAACTCTCCGGCCCGGGTACGTATTGTCAAGCTCAGTCCCCATGGCAGGGCCGGTCAGGCCGGGCTCCTCGAAAACGATATCATCCTAACCATTAATGACTTCCCGGTCGCCTCGGTGGGAGATTTAAAGGCAGGCCTGCTGGACAAAAAACCGGGTGACACCGTTACCCTTACAATCAAACGGAAGCAGAAAACCCTGCGTATCAAGGTTGAGCTTTCCAGCATGGACATGTCGGCCATGATGATGCCGCCCGGACATCCCGGAAAATAGACAACAGGAGCAAACTATTTTATGACCTCTTAACAGGTCTTTTCCGCTTGCCTCCACGCTTAAAAAGACTTAATATAAGATGATCTAAGCCGGGTTTTACCCGCAACCCAATAATAATTACCGTAGGAGTCCGCCCCCGCAGGCGATAATCACGGCTCAAGCAATTTGTCCCAATCGCCCGCAGGTAAGCGCAGACTCCGGGGGCGGGTTCCTACACTGTGCCTGATAATTTTCTCGGAATCGTTGCTTACCTGTTGTTTATGACAGGAATTCAGGAGTAAGGCACTAAAGGGGTATTAATTCAATATACGGGGTACGGAACATGGCTGTCACACATACAATTTTAGCGGATGTAAGTGCCGGGATTTCAGAGCTTAAAAAAAACCCGATGGCTGTGGTTAAACAGGGAGACGGGGCACCGGTCGCAATACTTAATCGTAACCAGCCGGTTTTTTATGCAGTACCTGCCGCGGCCTATGAACTGCTCATGGATAAACTTGAAGACATGGAGCTGGCCGCAATCGTTACGGATCGTCAGGATATGCCGGAAATTGAGGTTTCATTAGATGAGCTATAAGCTGTTATTCAAAACAGCAGCCCGGAAAGAATGGGATAAACTGGATTTTTCCGTCCGAAAAATTTTTAAAACACGACTGGCCCAACGGCTGGAAAAACCACACAATCTTTCATCCCGAATCAGCGGGATGAAAGATTGTTACAAAATCAAACTCCGTCAGCTTGGATTCAGACTGGTTTATCGAGTACGAGATAAAGAGCTGGTTGTGGTCGTCGTTGCTGTCGGCAAGCGGGAAAAAAATTTCGTCTACAAAAGAGCAATCAAGAGAATATAGGACGCTCAGGTTTTCGAAAAATAAATATTGACAATATTTATACAGTAATATCATTCTGTTGCAAGTTTGTGCCATTTGGTGAAAATTCTGTTTCGGTCAGATCTCAGTGTATTTCAAAACACGTCAAGAGTGTATTTATTGTTCATGACAAACACCAACACGTTGTTTTTACGTAGTTACTTTCTGTCGATATATAGATGGGGCAATTTTAGCATTTATGCCGGATAGCCCTGAAAACTTGAGATAATATTTCACGAAGTCTGTACAAGAGGAAGACCATGCTCACAAAACAACAGGGAGGGGTTTTACTGCGCCTGGCCCGGCAAACCATTGAAGAACGCCTGGGGCTTGCGACAACGAACCCGGTTTCTCCACAGGAACTTGATGACCCGGCATTGCAGCAGGTTCAGGGTGTATTTGTTACCCTGAACAAACAGGGAATGCTGCGGGGATGTATCGGCAGCCTGCAGGGGGTGGAATCCATTATTGACGGAGTGCGCAGACATGCGGTCAATGCGGCTCTGCACGATCAACGCTTCCCCATGCTCACGGCAAACGAGGTTGCGGAACTGCGGATCGACATTTCCATACTCACGCCACCGCAGAACCTGGCCTGTACAGACGATGAAGATTTGATCCGCAAACTGCGTCCACAGGTGGATGGTGTCATTCTCTCGGCACCGGGTGGCGCGGGGGCAACGTTTCTGCCCCAGGTCTGGGAGCAGCTTCCGGTTCCGGAAATGTTTCTCGGGCATCTCTGCCGCAAGGCCGGATTACCCGAGGACACCTGGCGTACAGGGGAATTGACAGTGCAGACCTATCAGGTTCAGCATTTTGAAGAATAAAGGGGTCGCGAAAACAACGAATCAGCAGCCCAGCGGTCAGTTACAAAACAAACCAGACAGAAAACAAAACACGATTTTCAAGAGACAGTACATGACAAACCAAAAATTTCAAAAGATGCCAATGCAGGAAATCATCCTGCCGCCGGAACTTTCCAGGGAAATGTCTGAAATTTACCAGGCCATGCAGGAAGGCTATGACACCATAGCCGCGGAAATCACCCTTTCCTGCGGCGAATGTTCGGACAACTGCTGTGACTCCTGGTTCCAGCACCATACCTACAGTGAATGGGCCTTTCTCTGGGAAGGCCTCAAGCTGCTGGAACAACCAGTTCTGGAACAAATAACAGAGCGGGCAAAAGAATATATCCGATCAAGCAATGATTCCCTGGCATCCGGCAAGCGACCGCAAGACATGTGCCCCTTAAACGAGGACGGTCTCTGCATCCTCTATCAGCACCGGATGCTGGTCTGCCGTATGCACGGCATTCCCGCCACCATGACCCGGCCGGACGGACAGTCCATGCG
>WFRY01000011.1 GCA_015486315.1 Desulfobulbaceae bacterium | reverse complement strand
TGTCAACGTGGGATGAAATTGACTATACGGCTTCCCTCCTTTCAGACCTTGGTGCGGACTTCGCACTTCTTCACTGCAGGAGTGTTTATCCCGTGTGGCCCAGGGAAGTAAATTTGCGGATGATAAACCAGCTTAAAAAATACAATGTGCCTGTTGGATACTCCGGGCATGAGCTTGGAATAACCGTCTCCCTTGTTGCCGCATCAATGGGGGCTTGCATAATTGAAAAACATCTTACCCTTGACAGGAACCAGCAAGGGCCGGATCACAAGGTAAGCCTTGAACCATACGAGTTCAAAAGGCTTGTGAGAGACATACGCATTGCCGACCAGGCCACTGGCAAAAAGAAGCGGTTCATGCTCAGGGGTGAAGTGATCAACAGGGAACTTTTTGGCAAAAGCATTGTAGCCACCCGCACTATTACCCAGGGTGAAATCATTACAAGGGATGATCTCACGGTGAGGGGGCCAGGCAAGGGGCTTTCTCCCCTGCACATGGACAGGCTTGTTGGCAGAAAGGCCACAAGAACTATAAGGGCAGGAGAATTTTTCACGGAGGAAGACACAGGCTCACACAGCACGGTGGCGCGGGAATTTAATTTCAGAGGCAAATGGGGATTGATTGCGCGGTTCAGCGATTTTCAAAAAATGATGCAGTACAGACCAAGGGTACTTGAGTTTCACTTGGCTGAAAAAGACTTTGATCTCTCCTTTGATCCTGTGCGTAAACATGACGTGCATCTGGTGGTTCACGCGCCGGAATACATGGGAGAAGAACTCCTTGATCTCTGTTCCGCAGATGAGCAGGTACGCCGCAAATCAGTCAAACTGGTTACAAGAACAATACGCCTTGCCAACAGGCTGTCACCATTTTTCACAGGTATCCCCAAGGTTATTGCCCATCCTGGCGCAATGAGCATGAACGAAAAACTTGATTCCGGGAAACTTCGGTCAGCTCTTGAACTCTCACTTAAAGAAATACGCAGTCAGGAAGAGTGCTTCAAAGTGGAACTCCTCTTTGAAAACCTTCCCCCCTACCCGTGGTATTTCGGGGGGCAGTGGAAGGGGAATTACTTCATGGATGCAGAAGAGATTTCCGATTTCTGCCGGGAACACACCATGAAAATCTGCTACGACCTATCCCACTCCGCCCTATACTGCAATGCCAAAGAAAAAGAGCTTACTGATGAAATAAAAACTCTTCTCCCCTTCACCAGTCACCTGCACCTTGCAGATGGCTATGGACTTGACGGAGAAGGCGTTCAGTTTGGCGAAGGTGACATTGACCTGGATAATATTCTTCCACTGTTCAGGGGGTTTGAAGGTACGTGGGTTCCTGAAATCTGGAGAGGACACCTCCATGATGGACGAGGTTTTTTAAGGGCTTTGGATTTTTTGCGAGCTTATTTATAATTGAGGCTTTTGCAGAAATGCAAAAAATGCGTTTTTGCAAGAGACTGAATTGTTAAATTGAAGTGCGATTATTCGCCCTGTTCATGCATTGGATGAGTAGCCATATAGTCTGTTACGGCGCGTGCTAATAGTCCAGACCTTGATTCTCCACATTTTTTTGCAAAATGGTCAATGGTAGTGAGTAATCTCTCCGGTAGAGTAATATTGACACGCTTTGATTTTGGAGAAAGTTTGCTCAAATCTATATCAATTAATGCCCAGATACACCCCTTATAATCCGGATTATTTCTATGTTTCTCAATTGAAGACGGTACAGGAACCGGTTCAGCGTCAATCAATATTCCCTCAATATGACATTCTGCAGCTTCCTGGGCCATGGATAGAGCCTCTTCGATTGAGGAACCCGCAGAAAAACAACCCGGAAGATCAGGAAATGTCACGCCGTAGTCTGAATTGTTATCTTTATGTAGGGCAATAGGATACTTCAATTTATTACCTCCATCTCCAACCTGCTTGCCTGAATATGTTTCTAAGTGTGCCTATTGGCAAATCCTTTTTCGGATGCGGGATAGTAACTTTGCCTGCTTTCTCAGGATGCTTGAATTGGTAATGATCTCCTTTACAATTATGAAGGATCCATCCATCGGCTTTCAGTTTTTTTATGATTTGCCGACTATCCATATGTGTATAATATGCATTACTGAACAAATATCAAGGGATGCAATAAAGTTAGCCATATATCCGTTTAGGCGAACAAATCTTTTAGTACCAGTTGGGACAGTCACCATAATATAAAACATTCGCTGTCACATATATCATTAGAAATGGTCAACCACTTCATCTCCATGGCCAATCGCCTCAGAAAAATACCCATTGTCGGTGACGCGGAAAGTCGCTTTTCACACAACAATTTTTGCACGTATCTGCTCAGAGGGTGTTGCAGATGTAAGGTGGAGGGGGCGAAGGTGTACTCCCCGTACTTCGAGCCTCCGGCAACGCAACAGTAATCTTCAAGGAAGCAGGCATTATTGAAAAATATGGTTCAGGAATAAAAAGAATCATAAAAAACCTCATAGAATATGGTCTTAAGGAACCGCTTTTTGAAGAATCCCAACATGGTTTCCGGGTAACAGTTTACTGCGACCAAACCATCCAAAAAACCACCCAGAAGACGATACGGCAAGGGTCCACCAGGGAAAAATTTTAGAGTTGCTGGAAAAGGAACCGGAACTTACGCGACAGGAACTGGCTTCCCGATTAAGCAAGAGCCCCAATACAATTAAAGAACATATTGCAAAACTGAAACAGCAGGGGCTGATAAAACGTGTAGGTAGTGACCGACATGGACATTGGATGGTGATTCAGCAATGAATATCCTGATGATCACGCAAAACGATCCTGCCGGCATGGCCATTGCCTTTACCAATGCCATCAACAGGTACACGGAGCATTCGTGCAGGCTGATTACTACGGAGACCAGGTATAACTTTGATTACGAAAAAGACATTCACCTGCCAGATATCAAAGAAGATGGCTTTGACGAAATCAGGGACCTGCTGTCAAAGGCCGATATCATACATTTTCATCTTCTTGCTGACGAACACATGGAGTTGGGCCCGGTAAGAATTAAAGAATTTGTCAAGGACAAAATGCTTATCCACCATCACCACGGCCATCCGCATTTCCGCGCAAATCCGGAGTATTACCGGGAAAAATATAAAAAACTTGGACGTAAGGTACTTGTAAGCACCCCGGATCTGTTACGCTTGATTCCAGAGGCAGTATGGCAACCGAATATTGTTCCTGTTTATGATCTATTATACCTGCCGGTTCCTCATGAAAGCAAAAAACATGACCGCTGTATAATAGCTCACTCCCCAACCAGAAAGGAACTGAAGAATACACAGGAAATTATTGAGGTCTACGAAATCATCCAGGGAAAAATTCCGCATAAAATAAAACTGGACATTATTGAAAATACCCCCCACAGAGAGTGTCTACGCAGAAAACAGCAATGTGACGTGTTTTTCGATCACATGCAGGGATACTTTGGTGTCTCTTCACTTGAGGCGCTATCGCAGGGCAAGCCTGTAATAGCAGGATTGGATGAGTGGAATATTGGATGGATTAAAGAAGTAACGGGAACAGACGAGCTACCTTGGATTATAGCTCGTCACGTAGAAAAGTTATACGCTGCTCTGGAACTTCTGACAAACAGTTACAACGAACGTACCAGATGCGGTCAACTTTCGAGGCAGTTTATGGAAACCTGTTGGCGTGAAGATCAGGTCATTGATCGCCTGTTGGCCATCTACATGAAGCTTTAATACCCTAAGCATGCGCCTTCATTCAGCCGACCACATGAAATCACCCACTTCCCCGCTACCCGATTCTCCGGATATATTGGTTATTCCCTACGGATCGACGAACCGGGACTTTCCAAGTGTGGCAGCCGGAAACCTGGCCGCGGCATGGCAAATCCCTGTCATAGACCTCAATACCAGACCGGGGAATATTCTGGAGCGACTGCCTGAGTCTTGCCAGACAGTGGGGTTTGTTGCTCAAAGCAGGTGCGCCGCAGAGATGGAGTACATGGTTTCCCTGCTCCGCAGACACAGGCCTGATATATCTTGGGCAACAGCTAACGGTCCGGTTGACGTGCAGTGCTGCTACCCCTTTCTTCGAACCTCACTCTGTTTTTCCCATGGGGTGAACTTTGATGACAATATACCTTTCCCCCGCTACGAACTATTCGATACCTTTCCAATCTTTTCGGAGAACTGGCAAACGGGAAAATGGTTCTATCCTCTGATGACTTCTCTGGGATGTCCCTTTGGCTGCAGCTACTGTGCCTGCCGTAGAAGATCGGTCCAGTTCAGGTCCATATCGCACTGTCTGAAAGAGCTGGAAATTGCGAAACGTGAATGGAAAATAAAACAGTTCATGGTGATCGATGACTGTTTCAATGCAGACCCGAACAGGGCCGGGGAATTCTCCAAGGCCGTCAGCAGACTCGGCTTGACCTGGATGGCGAGCAATGGATTACGTGCCGATTATTTTGACGAGGAGCTTGGTAATTTTATGTATCAATCGGGTTGCAGGCGGGTTGCCTTTGGGCTTGAATCAACCGATGATACCGTCCTGACCCGAATTGGCAAGGGAGAGGATTTCGACAAAATCAGGACGGCTGTCCTGAAGGCAAAAGAAATTTTCGATTTCGTCAATGTTTTTCTGATCCTTGGGCTGCCGGGTTCTTCTTATGAAACCGACAGGAAAAGTATAGAGTGGGTAAAAAAACATGATCTGGGTGTACATGTCTCCTTTTACCTGCCTTTTGACCAAGGAATGCGGAAAAATTTCCTTTTTGACCGTCCCGAAGGAAGGCCCCTCTCCGATGCCTATGCGCCGGAACTGCAAATCAAACTCTTTCAGATGGCCCAAAGATGAACGGTTTGCGCATTCTCCACATTTCCGATGGCTATCCAGGCATCACCTCTGAATATGGAGGCGCGGAGGTGATCACCGAGAGGCTGATCAGACTTTTCGACAGGGCTGACCTGCAGCAGGGGTTACTTGTTGCTTCCGCAGGCCCGATGGAGAACACCCCGGGATCGCTCCATATCTCCGGCTGTCAGACACTTGAAGAATTACTGCCCGAGTTTCCTTCTTTAACAGCCATAAAGGCTCAACTTATACCTGCCGACCCCCTGGCAGTACGCGGCGTGCTTGCATCAATCAAATCATTCAGACCACATGTAGTCCTCCTGCACAACATTCGCAAATTCACTCTCCAGGCAGCGGAACTCTGCCGGTTTCTGGACATCTATGTCTGTGCCATGGTTTATGATTATGTCTATTTTTGCCCCACCGGCATGTTCGTTACCGAGACAGATACATTGTGTCGAACCTCGGGAGATTCATGTCTGACGTGTCATCCTGCCCAGGCCAAAAGCATCGCCAACTGGTCAAGGATGCTGTTACCGAAACGGAAGGCAATCATCCATCCCATGCTCGATGCTGTCGACAGATTTATTGTCCTGTCAAAGGCTTCAAAAGAACTTCTATGTGACGCCGGGGTAAAATCGCAGCGAATATCGGTCATCAATCAACCTCTTTCCCTGCACTCTGATAGTCCGCCAGAGTATATTGAGACAGATCCCAACGCCATTCTCTTCATCGGATGGGTCCAACCCAGAAAAGGGTTGCTTCAGGTTGTCCGGGCATTGCACCATGTTCACAAGCCATTCTCATTTAAGGCAATAGGCAGTATCGCCGACACTGCCTATGCCGATAAGGTACGGCAGGAAATGGTGGAAATCGGCCTTGATCCGGATCAATGTCTGCAGGGCAGGGTTACCGGTCAAGACCTGACTCAAGCCATTCATCAGAGCGGTATTGTGGTTATAGCGGAGCAATGGGAAAATATGTCGCCGGCCATTCTGCATGAAAGCATGGCAGCCGCAAAAACGATCATTGCAGGTGATATCGGTGGCATTTCAGAATTTATCACCCACAGGGAAACCGGCTACCTGGTGCCCTACAACCGGCCGAAAGAATACGCAAGACAACTCGACGAACTTCTGGGGAACACGGAGCTCCAAAAAATCATCGGAGAAAATGCATCCCGGGCTGTTCATCAGTATGCTGATCCCGGGGCAATACTCCATTCCTATATGGAGATATTTTCCCGGGCAGAAAATCGTTTTTCCAAAAGCCGCATACGTTCATGGCTCGACTCCTCCGTATGCGTAATTATTTGTGGAGGAAAGGGTACCCGTCTTCGTGCTGTTAAAGGAGATACGCATAAATCACTTGTGGAGGTATGCGGCAAACCTATTTTACACCATATCATTGAGTACTGGGCTCAATTTGTTGATCGATTTTTCCTCATCACGGGGCGGGATTCGGTCAAAGATATTTCAGAAGCTACGGCAAAACTCCCATACTCATGTACAATCCGGGCCGAAACCCGTGCTGCCGGTGTTGCAACCGCACTACTGGAGGCGGCATCCGACCTGCAGGGAAGATTTGTCATGGTTCTTGGGGACTGTTTATATCAGGGAAACATTTTGTTGCCTCCAGCCATGGACAGAGGAGTAGCCTATACTCGTAGTAAATCAAAAATGCAGACGCAACAAAATTTCAGCGTACTTCTTGACAACAGCCGGAAAATAAAACGCCTCGTGGAGAAGCCGCATCACCCTGCAGAATTATGCGGGATGGGGGTATATTTTCTCGACAACAGCGTTTTTAGGGCGATTCGGGAAACCCCTCCTGATAAATCAGGGCATATTCAAATCACCTCTGTCATGCAAACCCTTGCCGACACAATCGGACTTTTCGGCGTACCCTTTGAAGGTCGGTATATCAACATCAATTATCCACAGGACCTGGAAGCCGCCTGTGGACTCTTTACGTCAGCTCAAGGTGTATCATGATCATCCACGATATTGACAGGGAAGAATCCTATCAGCGCCTCCTTCATACCCTTGAAACCGGCTCTTTTAAGGAAGAAACAGAGTATAATCCACTAATGATCGCTTTCGAGATCACGACACGCTGTAACCTGCATTGCATCAGGTGTGAACGCCGGGCCATCACCCCCCTTCACCTCAACAAGGACATGGACGAGGCTGTTTTTGAAAGATTAACTCCGCTTTTCCGCTATGTTCGTGGCGTGTCGATTGTCGGAGGTCTGGGAGAGCCTCTTCTTGCAAAGAAATTCTGGAATTATCTTGTCCGCATGAAGCAGGATAAGTGTCAGGTCATGTACTTCACCAATGGGACCCTCCTGACCGATGATGTCATCAAAAAGACATTTGCTCACGATGTAGATGCAGTTGCCTTCTCGATAGATTCACTTTCCAAGTCAATTTACGAGCGACTTAAAACCGGTGGAAATTTCCAGTACAGCGTAGAGCGCATTAACAGCTTTTTACGTTTGCGGCGGGAAACCGGTGCAAAGACCAGACTTATGCTCAACTGCGCAGTTCAAAGAGACACCCTCGATGGGATGATCCCTCTTATTGATTTTGCCGCCGAACATGAAATAGACCGGCTGTGGTTCACTGGAGTGATTACCCATGTACCCTCGGAAGTTCCCAATTCCCACCTGACAATGCGTCTGGAAGACCTTACCGATATTTTTGATGAAGTCAGGGAAAAAGCAAAGAAGGCTGGAGTGGATATCCGTCTCCCTGAAACTAAAATCGACGGCAGGCAGATCTGTAAAGATCTCTGGACCAACCTGTATATTTTCTACAATGGCGATATCTGCGCCTGTCCACATTTTCGTGAAGAAAAGACATATTTTTTTCATGTCCTACAAAATGCCGTGGTTCAGGAATCCCGTTTGCTTCCGTCCACTATTCTTGGGAATGCACTAACCGATAATGTTCTCGAACTCTGGAATGGGGAACAGCATAAAATCATGCGCAGCGCCATGCTTTCCGGTTCCCCTCAAGCCCCCTGTCTTGGATGCCATTTTTCCTACGACCTTCACTAAGCTATGACGTCATACCTGCAACTACTTTATCGTAAATCTCACCAGATTCTCGTTCGTGATAGAATATACTGGATATACCTCCTTAAAAAGAAAAAATTTAGGGCACTTTTTCATTATCTCTGGGCTCGATTTTATGTTCGTGATATTGCAGGTGGCGTAGTGGATCCGTTATTTCGTCGCTTTCCTTTACTCGCGCCCTATCCCAAAGAGCTGGAAATTGAAATTACGACCTGCTGTCACCTGCAATGCATATTCTGTGAACATACATTCTGGCAGGATCAACCACAGAAAAATATGACTTTTGACGAATTTAAAAAGATTGTCGATCAGTTCCCCAAACTCCGGTTTATCAACCTCACCGGCGAAGGAACCTGCTTCCTGAATCCTTATTTTTTTCAGATGATTGAGTACCTCAAAAAGAGAAACGTATTTATCCTTTTTGTTGATTCCTTTGATCTCTTCAATCAGGAGCGGATAGACCGGACTATTGAGTTGGGGGTTGAGCGGATCGAAGTCTCCCTTGATGCTGCAACAAAATCCACTTACGAAAAAATCAAGGTAGGAGCAAACTGGAACCGGACACTTGCCCACCTGAAGGCACTACGCTCAAAAAAACAACGTGAAGGCACCCCCTTTCCTTTTGTATTCTTCCGTTATGTCGTCAATATACACAACAGAAATGAAGTAGCGGATTTTGTCCGACTTGTCGCCGAACTGGATATGAACCTCGGGGAGTGGACGGTAATCGAATTCTGCGGACTTCTTTATTTTGACAAAAACAGACACCTCTTTGTCAAGAAAATTTCCCCCGATCTCATGAAAGAGGCAGACAGATTAGGACAGAAATACAATATTCAAATTGCCTGGAGCCACATCAACAAGCTTCCACCGATGACTTTATGCTCCAAATGGCAACAGCCATATGTCATGATTGGGGGCGACGTAGTTATTGACTGTGCAGTTCTTATGAGTAACAACCGAAGTTATTTACGCGCCAATCGACTTTGCAATCTACTGGAGGATGATTTTACGAAAGTCTGGTATTCTGATTACTACAAGAAGGTCAGGAAAAGCGTGCCTCGAAAAAAAGGACCTATTTCAAAACATTGTCATTGCTGCCGAGGATACGCGACCAGAAAACGGTATGAGGAATATGGTCTCTTTGATCAAGAAACCATGGTAGCGGTCAAGCACATGGGGCATGATCGAAATCTCGAACAATAACAATCTTCCTCCAGCCTGAAATAATGCCATTCATACACCTATCACAGCAGGAGGCGTCATGAATATAGGTCTTACCTGGGCACGCGGCTCAGGATCCACCCTCCAGGGAAAAAACAAGTATCCTCTCCACGGCAAGCCACTTATCTATTGGTCGCTCATGTCTCTGAAGCAATCGCACACAGTGGACATGCATTATGTATTTACGGAAGACGATGAGATTGCCTCTATTGTGCAGGACATTGGCTGGAGAGTTATCCCCCGTCCATCCCATTTGGTATCCTATGGTGACAATAGGTTCAGCATGGAAAAGGCCTACAGGCTGATCACAGAATATATCGCCCGGGACCTGGGACTTACTGTCCCACAATGTGACGCGAGCTGGATCACCAGGTTTCATCTGCTTTCAGAAATTGCCTTTTCCCTGAACTGTAACAACTGCATGCTTCGTGGCACCACCTTCAAGGGGATGTTCGAACTTATACGGCAACATTCCTATCCGTCCGTCTATCCGGCAACCCGGGTTGACGGACAATTTATGATCGGCCATCCAGATGGATACCTCTTCCCTATATGGCACTGCCAGGGACTCAACCGACAATTTTACCCCCCCCTTTTTCGTCCTGTCCTGAATACCGGGTTTATTAACCCGAGAGCAAGTTCTCCCGGACGCCCACACTATTATTATTATGAAATAAAATCAATAGAGGCAATGGATGTCCATGACAGGGACGATATAGAGTTCCTCGAGGCCTATCTGGATAGTCATCCAGACTATTTTGATTTCGACAATGTCTGAGTCTCGATCGACAAATACGGTAAATGATCCCTGTTTTCTCCTCATGGGATTACCGAGAAGCGGAACGACCCTCATGCAGGCAATTATCTGTCGCAGCCCGGACTGCTGGCTTTCACCGGAGAGTCACTGGCTCCCTTTTATGACGGAAGCTGAGCGACAGTACATGGAATTCTATAAAGACAATTCTGAACCCTCTGACAAGGCCACAACCTGGCACCAAGCTATGCGCCTCTTCACTAGAGTTCTCGTTCATCAAAAGGGCAACTGGGGCCTTCAGGTTATTGGGCAGCATAACGCAGCGTTTGCCGATACATTCTGTCAGCTTTACCCAGAAGCAAAAGTCATTCATCTGATTCGTGATCCACGAGACACTTTTCTTTCAATGTTGCGCACCGGAATCGGTGTTTTCCCTTCACAGTTCGGCAAACACATCCGTGCCATACAAAATGTTTATGGTAGAAGTCCTCGCAAGATTCACCTCATCCGTTATGAAGATATTGTTCTTACCCCGGAGAAAACGATTCGAAAACTCTGCGGTTTCTTCAATGTCGATTTTCAAAAAAAATGTTGATGCCATTAATGGAACGTATATCATTAAATGAACATCCCGCCATGAGTAGAAAGGAGTTTGATCAGGGGACAATGTGTACTGATTCGTCCCTTGCGGAGCGCTGGCGTTCTTCCCTTGCCACAGAAGACCTTTGCTCTTTTAATTTCCTGACAACTTTATTGAAAGAGACCGGATACATGGTGGTTACAATGAAAAAGGAGGAACTGGATCTGAGGGCTACAGGGCCTTGCCACCTGCAATTCTCCGGCATCACCCACAAGGGAAAAGGGGAATTATTCTGTCAGTCAGGGGACATCTTTGATGTCGATATCGACTGTGCCGGTGCTGTCGGCATCACGGTATTACAGGGGGAGGAACATATAGATACAATGGCAATAAAGGGCAGAGGCCACTTCCAGCCGTCACAAGGTTTTCCCGGATTTTATACATTACGCCTCGACCCTGAGAAAGAAACGGTGGACATGCCCCAGAGCAGGGTTGTCACATGGTCACAACTCTATCGACAAAATATTTTTCCCAGAGAAGGGAAAATCGCTCTTTATTCAGCAGGTGGTGCAACACGGTCCTTTTTGCAAAAAGTACCTCGGCATATCAGGTGGGATTGTATAATCGACTCGTTCCCCATAGAAAATTTTTTCTGCTCTCTTCCTGTCGTCACCCCACAGGAAGCTGTTATCCGGAATCTCGATTTTATTCTGATTCCCAGTCTTGCCTTTTATAATGACATTCAAGCCAACTTAACGCATCATGGATTCAGGGAAAAGGAGCACTTCCTGCCTGTCTGTTTTCCTGATCAAGATATATAAACAAACCGGACGATGTCTACTATTTCCTTGAACAAACAGGCTGCACAACAACTGAAGATTGTCCTTGTTTCTCCAATATCCAGAGCTGGTAACGGTGGATTCATCCTTGGTCTCGCCTATATTTCCGCCATGCTTAAACAGCATGGTTTTTCAAATATAAGCGGCTTTGACCTCATGTATCAAAAGGAGAAGCAGTTCCTTGAGGCCTGCATTGATGCAGATCTTGTGGGGTTCTACTGCACAACCCGAACATTTCGGGAAGTGAGGCGACTTGCGGCGACCATCAAGCAAAAGAACCAGGGTTGCCTCGTCATTGTTGGAGGTCCTCACCCCACCCTCGTTCCGGATCAAGTCATAGCAGTCAGGGATGTTGATGTGGTCGGTATTGGAGAAGGCGAGTTTACCATGCTGGAAATCGCACAAAATCTTGCAGACAAGAATCGAAATTTCAGCGCGGTGAAAGGAATTTACTGGAAAAAGGATAAAAGCATTATAATCAACCCGGCCCGAGAACTCTTAACAGATCTGGACAGATTGCCTTTACCCGACTGGGATCTCTTTGATCGCAAAAATTACCATAGAGATATCGCCACACCCATTGCATCACGAGGTTGCCCATACAACTGTATCAACTGTATGCCGGCACTCAACAAAATCGCCGGATCTTACCGGCGCCGGAGTGTGACAAACGTCGTTGCAGAACTTAATTATTTAAAAAAACAATATGGTATAAATCATATTTTCTTTCAGGATAACGATCTCTCGGTTAACCGGAAATGGCTCATTGAACTTTGTGACCAGCTCATCAAAAGGCAGATGCAGATCCGATGGCATGCACTCTGTCGGGTCAACACCCTGGACCAATATGTTCTTCATCGAATGAAACAGGCTGGTTGCGTCCATATAAATATTGGCGCCGAATCCGGATCGCAACGCGTTATCAATTTACTCAACAAAAAAATCGACCTGAAGCAGGTACACCGTGTGATTGACTGGTGCAATAGAGAGTCTATTGAAACAACTGTCTTCTTTATGATTGGTATTCCCGGGGAGACCCTGGAGGAGATGAGAAAAACTATCAATTTTGCAGCTCACCTGAAAGCTGATGATTTGATGATCAGTGTAGCCCAACCGGTGCCACATACTAAATTTGAAAAAATATGTCTCGATAACCAATGGTTACTTACGGATAACCCGGATGACTTCGATACCCCTGACGAAACGGGTGGCATGAAATGCTGGATACAAACAGACCAATGGGGGCCAAAGGACGTGCAGAAACTCAAAAGAGAGGCGAGGGAAATATTTCACGCTCAGGGTTGGCGGGAGATTGACAATAAATTTCTGTTTCGCAATTTTTCCTCAATTCTATGCAAAAGAGACTGGCATTATGTGGGACTGATGTTTCTGGAGGAATGGCGAAAGTTTGTGCAAACGGGAAGCGTTTCATACCTCAGGCATGGCTTGTACTTTCTCATAAAGAAATTGCAACTTAGTGTCTTGACCGGCAAATAGTTCCCATGGCATTTACTCTATGAAAGCGATACACGGACCAACCTGTCAATTGGTATGAAGCCTGGGATTCCATGTTCTGTTCGTTACCCTTTAAGCAACTGAAAAAACATGACGAGCCAGTCATGAAACCTGGACCACCAGGGTCTTGGGATGGAGAAGTTACGGCAAACCCCAGGATCTACCAAGTTAATGGCCAGTTCATTAATCTGTATACCGGTTATTCAGCACATGGGACTTTCTGGGGTATCGGAAAAGCAATCAGTCGTGATCTCATGACATGGCACCCCATCCGGGAGAATCCCCTGATACATAGTGGGGAACGAGGCAGCTGGAACCATGCAAACATTGACGGAGTCTGTCTTTTTAGACGATTTACCGGCGATTGGTGTCTTTTTTACGAAGGAAGGAAACTCTTCAACACATTTACCACCCAAAGTTTTGGATTTTCCACCTGTCCTGATCACAACCTTGCTCTCTGGACCCCCTGCCCCCACAACCCTGTTTTTTGTCCTACCCAACAGCCCGGCGATTTTGACGCCATTGGCCTTTTGGCCCCTGTAATCTATAGAATCTCAAGCAAATATTGGATGTTCTACAGTGGATTTGACGGCGAAAAAATGCGAACCGGCCTTGCCTTTTCCTCAGACCTGCTTGAGTGGAATCGATACACCGGCAATCCCATTCTTGATACCGGTCCACCTGGAAGCTGGGATTCTCACGGAGCAATCCTGATCAATCTGTTTCAGGTAGATGGTATATTCTTCGGATTTTACGAAGGAATGGATATTGATGGATTTCTTGCTGTCGGGCTTGCATGCTCAACAGATCTTTTACACTGGGAAAAAGTATCAATTGATCCAGTTCTCACTAATGGGGAGTCTGGTTGTTTCGACGAGAAAAAAGTCTGCTCTCCATATAACTGGATTCACAATGGCAGACTGTATGTATTCTATGGGGCCCATCCCGTGGGAGAAAGACCGGGATACACGGGACTGGCAACAGGAGAGCTTGCAGAGTGGGCACGAAATGCCAGGACCTGTGTGGATGAAATTTCCCTCAGCAAATCCTGAAAACGTATTCTCCCCACGCTGAACACCTTCATTCCTCTGGCTGTCTTTCTGTAAGTCGTCACCGGCATCCACAAAAGGTTTTCCATGAATTTCGACCCTTCATTTTTCAAGAAATTTTATGAACCTGACGGCAGGGAGAATTTCCTTTTCTGGAGTTCACTTGCTGCTCTGCCCACCCCAACTCCCCCAGTAGATTGCCGCCAGGGTAGAGTTCTCATTTTCAAGCCCGATTCTATTGGTGATTTTGTTCTCTTTGCCCCCCTGCTGGCAGGACTACGCAGTCGTCACCCCAACGAAACTTTTTTTTTCTTTGGCATGAAGGAGGTATGTGAACTTGCCCGGTCAACGGGCTTGATTGACGAAGTGATTGAGTGGGATCGTCACGAATATGAAAAACGCCAAGGCTACTGGAGAGATACATTAAACATGCTCCACAAATTCCAAGTGGATACAATTTTCTATCCATGCGTGAGCAGAGAATCTAATGCAGATGAAATGATTGCAGTTATCCCTGCCCCGGAAAAAATCGCTCCAAGAAGTGATGACTGTAATATTAATAAAAAAACGGCACGATACAATGAACGTTTTTACAGCCGCATTTTGAAGACTCTCCCTCCCGGGACCCATGAATACCTGCAAATGCAATATATGGCTGATCAACTTCTGATATCCCAACGGCCCGTCAGCTTCACATCCGACCAGAATGCTGAAAAAGTACAGAAAGTTCTTGAGGAGGCCCATGTGACTTTTCCATATATCATCATCGCTCCAGGATCACGCCAGTCATTCAAATGCTGGCGTCCATCCCGTTTCGCAGCTATTCTAAACTGGTATCTCCAAAATACCCAGGCATCCATCGTTCTGGCTGGTGGCCCGGGAGAAGAGAAAATCGCAGAAAAACTCATCAATGGCACAACTGATCCAGACCGAACCCATAATCTGACCGGTAAGTTTTCATTACCGGAAACTACGGCACTCATCTCCCGCGCCTCGCTTTTTGTCGGCAATGATTCAGGGCTTGCCCATTTGGCCGCCAGTTACAGTATCCCTGGACATGTCATTATGGGAGGTGGTCACTACGGTCGTTTTTTCCCTCGACAGGATTCTCCCTTGCTCCGTGTACACACAAAGATGATGGATTGTTTCGGCTGCAACTGGAATTGCACCAGGGATTCAGCCGAATGTATTATCCAGGCCCGAATCCCCACAGAAGATCTGCAACAGGACTGCCGTTTCCTTTCCCATGGCAGGATGGCAGATTATCAGTTATGTAATGCTTGAAAGACAACTGTTCATTCACAATTCCAAATCTCCCCCCCATAATAGGCAAGCAAGCATGAAGAATCTTCCTTTGGTGACCTTGGTTATTCCAACATTCAATCAGCAAAAATATCTGCCTGCCTGTGTGGACCACTGCATTTTCCAGACTTATCAAAATCTGGAAATGATAATAGTAGATGGTGGTTCAACAGACTCCTCCAAAGCATATATCAGCACACTTACCGAAAGAATAGCTTCAACTACTATGAACCCGGTGAGTAACATGAGAGAAAATGGTGAAATAATACGCAAATCATTACTTGTTTATCCACAGAATCGACATATCAAGATTATAACATTCCAACATGACATTGGTCCGACCAGTACCATCAATGAAGGCCTCAAGCGTGCAAGGGGCAAATATTGCACATACATCGTTGGAGACGACCTGCCTCATCCGCATATGATCGAAGAAATGGTCGCAGTGCTTGAGGGACAATCAATCGACTTTGTCTATTCGGACATGAATCTGGTGGATGACGCAGGACGGATAATACGCCAGATGATTATGCCTGATTACGATTTCGAAAAATGTTTTGCCCAATGGTACCACCTGGGAGTTAGTAAACTTTATAGAACCATACTGCATGAGCGGGTCGGATTGATGGATCAAGCCTACTGTGCAGCCAACGATTACGACCAGTATCTACGCTTCGCCATGGCCGGATGTCGTTTTCACCATCTCCCCAAAATTCTCTATTCTGTACGTTGGCACGGACCTGAACGTAAAACCGGCCAACATACTCCAAAACGATATAAAAACCTGAAAGAGGAGTCCAGACGCTGCGCCATGCGGGCAAGGGCCTGGATAAGACGTAAGTCTCAAAGAAAACAATCATCTTGATGTAACACCTAATACCTGCCTCAATTCAGACCATATCAGATAAACCCCAAGGGCACAGCGTACAATCCTTCACCAAAGGGAAGCTCATGATCTCCGGGGTAAAATACTATGCCCTTTCTTACCGGCTGCTCTTTTTTTCATCACCAGGTCCCAGCCTGATGTGATCCGGCGGATACTTGAATACCTGGGGCTTTGGGAGAAATCCCGCCCGCCTCCTGAGGAAGCATTTCAGCATGTCATTCCGGAACCTTTTGACAACGGATGACCGGTCATGAAGAACCATTTCACACAGTAGAGGCTCTGGCAGAAAAGGATTTTTGCAAATCGCTATTACCGTATGTGGTATTTAAAAGAGGAAGCCCACCATATGTTACCAACGGATAAACAAGATTTTTATTTTTGCAAAAACCTCAAAAGATTAAAAACTTTAGAACCAAATTCCCATGTATGTCGATCAATATAAAAATATTTGATGAACTATTACGGTAGGAGACAAAATATTTTAAATGATATTATAGAGTAAACAAGCCAAGAAATGATAGATCTAATTCTTTACGAAAGAAATGTTGAAGCTTTTTATATAAACTTTCTGGCTCACTACTATAATCAACACTGTGAACAAGTTGAGCCAGCTTAACAATTCCTGATTTGAATATACCTTCAAACAAGAAATTAATAGATTCTATATTATAAGATGTCACATCATCTTCATATCCTGAAAATAAATCGATGGGTGTAGCGTGATCGAGCATAACAAAACTCTTCTTTACCTAAATTGATTATACATAAATACATATTAATCAACATCAGCAAACAAAACAAACTTTTACGCATATTAAGTTAACAATTTTACTCTGTGTCCTGTAGTATGCTGAAAGCCCTCATAGATTCGCATGCTCATCGGGAAAGGCAATCACTCATGATTACTTCTGAACAGATCGCAATGAAACACTCTCCTATCTTTGACTTTCAAACCCCCATTCTCTGCATGGGAAGCTGTTTCGCGGAAAATATTGAAAAAATGCTGGGTGCGATGGGATTTAATATTCTGCCAAACGAATGGGGGACCCATTACAATACCTATTCCATCATCAGAACCGTGGAAAGGATAGCCATGGGACAACGTTTGACTAAAGATGATCTTTGGGAAGATGACGGCGGATTCTTCACCCTCTACTATTCTCACATTGGACGGTTTGCGAATCCTTCGGATATCCTCACCCACTTTCACAGGATGGAAAAGGCCGCTCACGAAAACCTCCTGCGGGGTGAGCTGTTCATTCTCACGTTGGGACTAACGGAAATCTATGTGGACGGAGAAAGGGGTTTTATTTCCACCAATTTGAATGGATATCGCCCTCCCAATCTGAAGGCCAGGAATTTGACCTTCCGGGAAAACTATGAGGCGGTTCAGAAATTCTATCGCACCCTGAAAGAAATCAATCCGAAATATCAGGTAGTTCTTACCGTATCTCCCGTCATCCTGACGAGAACATACCGGGATCAGCACCGGTTTGTTTCCAACTCGGCGTCAAAAGCCACCCTCCGGGCGGTAGCAAATGAGATCTGTGAAGATTTCTCCGACATCCACTATTTTCCTGCATACGACATTGTTTCGGAAGAAATCAGAGACTGGTCATCCTACCTGGCCGACAGAATACATGTGGCGCCCGTGACGGTTGCCAAGATCATGATTCGCTTTATAAGGACGTTTTTTAACAATAGGGCAGGCATAGATATCGGGAAATTCGAAAAGATCATCGAATATTACGTTGAAATCCTTGATCATCTCGAAAAGCAGGACTACTCGGAAAAGGCGGTGAATCTGTCTGAAAAGCTTTTGGCAGGGCTAAAGGAAATTGGAAGCGACCAGATCGCCGGCGTGCGTCCTGTTTATGCGCATACCATTGCGGTCTATTACCGGGCCTCATTCCTGAAAAAGCTGGAGCGTTTGCGGGAATCGGAAGAGGAATTCCGCATTTTGCTTGCGTACTTATCCGGTTACCAACAATACCATGCGTTGAATTACAGAAATCTGATCGCCGGGGCGAATTTTCATCTGGGAGAAATAGCTCTTTTGAACGGGAATAGGGAAGATGCTGCGAAATTCTTTAAACAGTGTGTTTCCTTGGTGCCCGAGCATCGAAAGGCTGTTACATACCTCAATGGGTTACAGGGCCGCGCTGAATCACCTTTACACAGAGCATTCTCATGAACCAACACACAGTCGTTACCATCATCTGGGCGAGGGGGGTGAAAAGGTGATATCGGAGAAATCCGATGGTCTGGCAAGCAAAAAAACAAGCCGAATAAGGCGCTTAACTTCATTCTAAAGCTGGGATATGCTACGCAATACCGTTGCTATACGTTCGTCTCGACTACCAAGTTCTTTAAAAGACAAAATAATCTTCTGGATTTTATGGCTGTTCTCCTCGATCTGCCTATCCGAGTCCTTCATCCTGTATTCAAGGGGTTTTATCATACTTCGTCTGTCCCAGATAGCAAAACAGATAGTCACCGCTACTATGGCTGCAAAGGCTCCTGCTATGGCTATCATCAAAGTCTGAAGGGATTCAGAACGCTTATCTGACTGTTCAAAACGCTTGTCAATCTGGCAAGGCGCTCATCAAGACATATCAGCAACTTCCTGTCCTTTTAAGTGAAGGCATCATTAGCCGCCCATACCAAAGACACAGAAGAAAATAAAGTCATCACAAAATATACCAATATAACGCAAAATATATTTTTTCTCATCTGAAAAACTCCATCAAAGTTGAAACGCTCTATATTGATTCATAATAATCACTGATGGAAGGTGAACAAGTTAAATGTCTGCCTCTGAAGTATCTGCTCAGGGGGTACCGCATCTGTGCTGCGTTGGCCGGGATTCGAAGTACGGGAAGTACGACTTCGCCCCCTCCGCCTTGCATCTGCAGCACCCTCCAAGCAGATACGTGTCAAGAAAAAATTGTTGTGTGAAAGGCAACTTTCCGTTATGAGAATTCATCCTTAGACGGCTGCTCTTTTTTTCAGGTAACGGATATGCTTAAATGCCCGAGTATCCACCTTTCTTGCGGCCTTGACCTCAATTGCCGTCAGCCCTTGGAGCGTTTCAATAATACAATCAATTCCTTAAAAGAGACCGGTTATTTTTGCGAGCAGACCTGCCATGGAGATGGCAGAAAATACCATGGCAAAGGTAAACAGGCGGATACTCATTGTCCGATTTTCACGCAGGCCTGCATCAATTTTAGTGTCCATCCGTTCTATGATTGTGTCAAGTTTGGCATTGACCTGATCAAAACGTTTATCTACCTGTTCGAAGCGGCGATTCATCTCCGCTCTGATTTCCTTCTGTCCTTCTTTAAGATCATTCACCTGGTCCTGCAGG
>WFRY01000010.1 GCA_015486315.1 Desulfobulbaceae bacterium | reverse complement strand
GGAATGACGGAGTTGCAGGCAATTCAGATCGTCATCCCCGAAGGTTGTTATCGGGGATCCAGGCTCTCTGCTGGTTCAATCTTGTAGATTGAACCATGGGTTTATAACAAATTAATCGGATTTGCTGCACTGCTGTGTATACGACAACTTTGTCAGAAACATGAGGACCAGGCTACAAGCCTGCTCCAGCAGAAAAGAAGCTGTCGGTTCCACGTTCATCCCCGAATGTAGTTATCGGGGATCCAGGCTTCTTACCACCACTTATTGAGAAGTTACGGCTTATTGACATAATCAGCTGATTAGGCTGGAAAAACCGGATCAGCGTCTCGCAGGCGTGCCTATCTCCCCGCTAAAAGAATACGGGCACGAGTGAGCTTCACGGTGTTGTTCTTCCCCGTTATGCCCGAGTGTTGTTATCGGGCATCCAGAGCAATGTTTTACTGGCTGAGCTTTGTACCTCATCAGAATTTATTTTCCTCATTCCAGCCAGGCGGGGATAGTGTAGACTTTGACCCGGTTGTTTCACCATGTTAGAGATCCCCGTCTTCATGGGGATGACGGATTAATAAGTCGTTACGAGTACAGCAAAATGGACAATCAGAATAGCAGGAGCGACGGGTAGGACAATGGTAACCCAGGATAAAAAATCAAAAATACTGTTTTCTTTTATAACCGTTTTGCTGGCCATCGGCTTTCTGCTGTCTTCATCGCTGGTGATGGCCGAACCAAAAGGAGATTTGATTATCTTTCATGCCGGATCCCTTTCTATTCCGTTTAAACAGATCAGTGCTGCATTTACGACAAAATATCCAAAGGTTCATATCTACCGTGAATCGGCAGGGTCACGTACCTGCGCCCGCAAGATAACCGATCTTGACAAGCCCTGCGATATAATGGCTTCTGCGGATTACACGGTGATTGAAAAACTGCTGATCCCGGTTTTTGCCGATTGGAATATTTCTTTTGCCACCAATGAAATGGCCATTATGTATCGACCGGACTCAGCCCATGCAAAAGAGATCACCAGCCGTAACTGGCCAGACATTCTTTTGCGTAAGGGGGTGGAATATGGACATTCGGATCCCAATGCCGACCCCTGTGGATACCGCAGTCAACTCAGCTGGCAATTAGCGGAAAAATATTATAATATCCCCGGGCTTTATGATAAGTTAAAGAAACATTGTCCACTGAAAAATATTCGTCCCAAAGAAACCGACCTGATGGCACTTCTGGAAAGCGGCGAGCTCGACTATCTGTTTATTTACCGTTCAATCTGTGAGCAGCATAACATGCCTTTTGTCGTTCTTCCCGATGAGATCAATCTGAAATCCGCTGCTCTCTCTCAGTTTTACAGCCAGGCATCTATACAAATTTCAGGAAAAAAACCGGGAGAATATATCACCAAAAGAGGCAAGCCCATGGTTTACGGGGTTACTGTGTGCAAAAAGGCACCCAACCGGGAAGCAGCAAATTTGTTTGTCAAATTTCTGATCGGTCCGGAAGGAAGAAAAATTATGCAGGCCAACGGACAGCCTCCACTGTGGCCGGTTCAGGTCAGCGGCAAGGTAGATCTCCTGCCTGACGAGCTGAAGGGCCTGTTACAATAATTATATCTGCAATGACAGCAGTCATCTATCCGGGATTTGTCATGCCGGTATCGCAATGAAGGGTTTTCGGACGCTGTTTTCAGGCATAGGGGTTGTGCTTGTCCTTCTTCTGACCCTGCCGCTGATCAATATGATCATGACGGCAGATGCCGGTGTTCTCCGTTCCACCCTGGCTGATCAAGAGGTGTTCTCCTCGATTCTGCTTACCCTGCGCTGTGCCCTGTGGGCCACCCTGGCCGGTCTTTTTTTTGGTATCCCGCTGGCCTATACCCTGGCCCGGTGGAGTTTTCCCGGCAAGAGTATTCTTCAGGGGTTGGTGGATCTGCCGATTATGATTCCTCATACTGCCATGGGTATTGCCCTGCTCATGGTGTACGGCAAGAAGTTCCTCTTAGGCGGTATTTTTGCCAAAGCAGGCATATCCTTTGTCGGAACCGAAGCAGGTATCAGCCTGGCAATGGCCTATGTTTCCCTGCCGTTTCTTGTTAATGCGGCCCGGGATGGTTTTTTAGCCGTTGATGCAAAACTTGAGCGGGTGGCCAGAACCCTTGGCGCCTCTCCCTGGCAGGCCTTTTTTCGCGTCACCCTGCCGCTTTCCTGGCGGGCCATCCTCTCCGGGGCCATAATGATGTGGGCCCGGGGCATATCCGAGTTTGGAGCCGTGATCGTTCTGGCCTACCACCCGATGGTCGCCCCTATCCTGATCTGGGAGCGGTTTCAATCCTATGGCCTCAAATATGCGAGCCCGGTGGCTGTCCTGCTCATTCTCATCTGTCTTGTCGTCTTTGCCGGACTTCGCTGGCTGGCGGACCGCAACCGGGAGCTCTGAGCATGTTACGGCTGGAAAACATTTCGCTTGCACTGGGCGGCTTCAGGCTTCGCTCCATAAACTTCCATATCCGTGCCGGCGAGTACAGGGTCCTGCTCGGCCCCACCGGAACAGGAAAAACCGTCCTGCTGGAAACCCTTGCCGGGTTGCACACCCCCCAACAGGGACATATTTATCTCAACAATCGAGACATCACAAAGACACCACCCGAGGACAGACATATGGGGGTTGTCTATCAGGATTATGCACTGTTCCCCCATTTGAGTGTTTCTGACAACATTGCATTTGGCCTGAGAATACAGGGCAGGGAACGAAATACAATCAGAACAGCGGTACGAGATATGGCAGGTTTTTTAAAGATTGAACACATCCTTACTCGTACGCCGCGTAACCTTTCCGGAGGAGAGTGTCAGCGGGTGGCTCTTGCCCGGGCCCTGGTTCTGCAACCCCATGTTTTGCTCCTTGATGAACCGCTCAGCGCCGTGGACAGGCTAACCCGAGATCACCTGCGAGGGGAGTTGAAGCGTATCCATCAAGAATTGGCCATTACTATCCTTCATATTACCCATGATCTGACGGAAGCCTTTTTTCTTGCAGACCGGATGACGGTTATGCAGGAGGGCGTTATTCTGCAGGAGGGTACGGCCGAGGCCATTTCGCAAAAGCCTGCAACCCGATTTGTGGCTGAACTTCTGGGCCGGAAAAATTTTATCCCGGCCCGGGTGGACTCAAATGGTCTCATTCAGGTAAAGGGGATGGGGATGCTGGATCCGGGACTTCTCCTGTCACCGCCGGAAAAAGAGAGGAAAATTTTAATATCTTTCCCCGGGTCGAGTGTGGTGTTTTCGTCTTCGGCAAGTCCTGAAACCTGTTGGTGGCAGGGCCGAACTCGAATTATAGACATGAATTCTACCAGTGACCGGGTGGATGTCAAACTGGCTCTGCCGGACAGAACCTCTATCCAGACAATGTTTTCCCGCCGCGAAATGAACAGCCTTCCGTTTTCTATGGAGCCGGGCATGGAAGTCGACACGGGAATATCCAGAGAAAATCTGCACTGGCTCCCTCTGGATGACGACTGAACCACCCAGCCATTCCCGGATGGACAAATTCCTGCCGATTCCGGGATTGGGTAGTCTCAATACCATTGCTCATTCTTGCTGGAGCAGGCTTGCAGCCTGGTCCTCCTGTTTATGACAAGGCTGTCGTTTACACAGCAGTTCAACAGATCCGATGACCCTGTTATAAACTCATGGTTCAATCTGCAAGATTGAACCAGCTAAGAAATGACCGAGCCTATCTTCGGACCGACATTTTTTCTTGTTGCCGGTACAGCAGCTAGTTGCGGATGGACAAATTCCTGCCGATTCCGGGATCGGGTAGTCTCAGTACCATTGCTCATCGGGGCAGAGAAATCCGCTGGTCGGGTTTCAAGTCCTTATTGGGGAAGTACAGGATGATGGTCTTGCCGATGAGCTGAACCAGGGCGGCTCCGGTCTGCTCCGAAAGACTGGCTGCCGCTTCTTTCTTGGGAACGGTACAGTTCTGGCCAAGCTTGATTTTAATCAATTCCCGGGTTTTCAGGGCCTCCATGGTGGATTGAATCAGGCTCTCTGATAATCCTTCCCGGCCTGCATAGACCACCGGTTCCAGGTGGTGTCCGAGGCCTCGCAGATATTTTTTCTGTTTTCCCGTCAGGGTGATCTGCTTCTTGTCTTTTTTTTCTGATGTCATGATAAGCTGAGATATAATTAAGTAAACAGGTTGGTAACGATGCGGTAACCGCCGACCCAGGTGCCGATACTGGAGCCGAGTCCGGTCATGAAAAAGACCAGGAACACACGCAGCAGTCTGTTCTGCCACCAGCCGCGCAGGGTCGACATATCGGTGGACACGGATTCAAACTCTTTAACCTTGGGCGGCTGGGTCATGACCTGAACAAAGGCACAGACATAACCGGCACCAATGACCGGGGTCAGGCTGGTGATGGGCGCTGCAGCAAAGGCGGAAATAATGGTTGCCGGGTGGGCAAAGGCAATCATGGCGCCGATGGCGGATGGGATACCGTTGGCCAGAATCCAGTACAGGGCATTGGCACCGGCCTCACCTGCACCATGGCGAAAACCAATAGCTGCAATGGAGAGCAGGATAATTGCCGGAATGGACCAGCCGGCTATCTTCCAGCCCTTTGATATCGGTGGAATAGTATCTATTTCCGCCATCCGGTCGCTGTTGTCCTGTGGGATAACCCGTACAATGCCTTCCATATGGCCGGCACCGACCACGGCAACGATTCGTTTGCCGGCAGCTGTTTTAATCTTTTCAGCCATATAGATATCGCGTTCGTCAATGAGGACGTGTTTGGCGGCAGGCAGGGCCTCGCCGATTTCATTCATCATCTCGGAGAGCACATCTTTCTTGCGCAGTTCCGTCAGCTTTTCCTCATCCATCTTGGTGTTGTCAAAGAGTGAGGCAAGGAGAGTGGCCATCAGGTATCCCTTTCGGTAAAATGAGGTCGCCTTCCAGGCACGGCGCAGGGTGACCCGCACATCACGGTCACAGAGCTCCACGGGGATGTCCAGCTTTTCTGCTGCCCGGGCCGCAGTTAACAGCTCGGTTCCGGGCTGGATGCCGAGTTGGCCGCCTAATTTTTTCTGGTACGAGGACAGGACCAGGTTGACCAGCAGGGTAGAGAGCTGTTTTTTGCGGATGATCTGTTTCAGATTCAGGTTTTCCCAGCGTTGTGGCTGGGACAGGGCAGTGAATCGTTTTTCATCCAGCTCGATACAGACGGTATCGGGATGTTCCCGGGCAATGATTTCTTCGACCAGGTCGGCGGAGTGCTGTGAAATGTGGGCTGTGCCGATGAGCAGGATGGTCTTGTCGTCCTGCTCAATGACCGCAACATCATCACTGTATTGTCGGGATGGAAAGGTTGTTTCTGTCATATATTATATTGGGTTCAACGTTATGATACTTATTTATGAGTCTGTTGATTTAATAGGGTTTCGTTCGAGATCAGATAAGCGCAGAGATCGGGCGAAAATACATTAAATCAACGGGCTCATTTATGTCCGAATAACTATTTGCTATACTGGTAATCCCTAATATCTATTTCTCTTGTACCGGTTCAATGTTGATGCTGGTCGGCAGGTTGGATAAACTGTTGTGCCCGGCCCGTCGTTCCATAAAGGCCGTCAGCATGTCCCATTCCACCGGGACGATGATGATGGTTAAAAAAGTTGCCGTACACAGCCCTGTAACAAAGGTCATGGCCATGGTTCCCCAGACCAGTGAATATTCCGGGATGCCTATGGCCATGGGCAGCAGGCCAAGGGTTGTGGTCAGGGTCGTCAGGATGATGGGGCGTAGGCGGATGTTGGTGCCCGCAACGATTGCCTCGCGTCTGGTGAGTCCTGATGTATAGAGTTTATTAATGAATTCGATCAGCACCAGGGAGTCGTTCACCACCACTCCCGTTACCCCGACAATAGCCATGAACGAGTTGATAGTAAAGAGCGACCTGGAAAGAAAAGTGCCGTATATAACACCGATCAGGGCAAATATCACGGCAGAAATGATAATCAGCGGCTGCAGGTAGGAGTGAAACTGGGTGGCCAGGATCAGATAGATGAGGAGCAGGGCGATCAGGAAGGCATAGGACAGGGAGGTGTAGGAACGCTGGGTTGACTCGTACTCACCGGCAAAATTCAGGGCAATGCCGGGATATGCATTCTGAACGGATGCAAACCAGGTCGAAACCCTGTCGACCACGGATTGGGATGAAATCGCACTGCCCTGGCGGATGTTGCCGGTGATGGTAATGGCCCGTTTCCCCTGGAAACGGTTAAGGAATCCCGGTTCCACTGTAAACCGGGGTATACAGAGATCCGCCAGTCGGATCGGTCCGTCCGGATGCTCGATGACGGGTATCATGAGGGCCTTCTGCAGTCCCTGCTCCGGATCGGCATCAATCTGGACCATGATATCGATTTCTTCATCAAGGAGCCGGTATTTGCCGACCAGACGACCGTTCAGGATGGAGGCGGCAAGGGAGGCTACCTGGTCCGGGGATAATCCATACTCTGCAGCACGGTCTTTCAGCACCTTAAAGCGCAATACCCGGCCCGGTCTGCCCTGATCGTCCTGCAACTCCACGATGTCCGCTCCCATGACAGGGTCATTTCTGAGAAAGGAGATCACCTTGCGGCTTAACTGCTGCACCATATCCACATGGGATCCCAGTATTCTGATATTGATGTCCTTGCCCGAGGGGGGACCGTCTTTTTCCGGTCGGATGCGCAGGCTGTAACCGGTGTCCGTGAAGTGGGCAAGTTTTTCCCGCATCCTGTCCAGATGAGTGAGGATGTCGTTTTTCGGGGCATCCTCAAAATGACGCTTTTTCAGGGCGGGCAGGGTGACAATGACATGGCCGAGGTGGTGCCCCCAGACCGCCATGTAATTTTCGTTCAGATAAAATCCGGCCATGCCGGCAGCCGATGTGGCCATGCCGGGGCCGTCGGCCATGACTTCGGCTGCAATGTCTTTTATCAACTGGTGGGTGGTTGCAAGAGGTGTTCCCATGGAGCCGTCAACCTCCACATAGTAAATGGAGTAGTCATCCGGAAAAAAGGTAACCCGGATGAGATTCATCTTGCCGGTCAGAGAAACTATGCCGATGAACATGGCGACGATAAAGAGCAGCAGCAGGATGGTGATGGAGGCCATCCTGAAACGAAGGACCATCTGCAGGAGTCGGTTGAAAAATCTGCGGGCAAGTGACATGAACAGCGTGTCTTCAACCACAATGGTGCTTGTTTCACAGCTGACATTGTAACTGCGGCCAAGTCTTGCGCCCTGGTTTTTACGTGGTCCGTAGTCCAGATAATGAATGGGCAGGATCAAAAGACATTCGATCAGGGATGCGGTCAGGGCGTAGGAGACGGCCATGGGGATAACGGCAAAGAATTCGCCGATGGATCCGCTCATGATCAGCATGGGTAAAAAGGCGGCAATGGTGGTGAGCGTGGCCGACACCACGGGCAGGAATACCTCGGCAGTACCACTGACAACAGCATCTTCAAGCTTTTTCCCCATCTGGACATGACGGTAGATATTCTCTACCACGATGATGGCGTCATCAACGATGATGCCTGAGACCAGCACAAAAGAGAACAGGGACATCTCGTTGATGGAGTTGCCGGTGAAATACATGATGGCCATGGTGACCAGGAAGGCAAAGGGAATACCGACTGTTGTCAGGGCTGCATTGCGCAGTCCCATTACGGCCCAGATAAGGATGGAAACCAGGATAACTCCAACCAGCAGGTTGATGCCGAGAACCCGCATGGAATCCCTGATCTTGACCGTTGAATCCTGGGTCAGGGTGAGATGTACGCCTTCTGCCCGGTACCTGTCCTGATTGTCGGTAATGATCTTTCTGGTCTCGGCAATAATTTGAATGGCATTGCTTTCCCGTGTTTTGATGAGCTGCAGGCTGACGCAGTCTTCACCGTTCACCGAAGATATGACAAAGGGTTTGCGGTGGGATAAAACGGCATCTTCTGCAATATCCGAGATTCTGACAAAGGAGCCGTCCCCGTCGGTTCGAATAATGGTCTGCATGACCTGATCGCGGCTGCGGAATCGTTCATCCACCCGGATCATCAGTTCACCGCCGCTGGTAATAAAATCACCGGCAGGCATGATAATATTGGCCCGGGCCAGGGCCGTTGCAGCCTGATCAAAGGTAATGCCTGATGCCTGCATGCGGGCCGGGTCGAGCAGGACGTGAAATTCGCGTACGTATTCCCCTACCAGCTTGATCTCTTTCAGGCCGTTTATGGGGGCCAGCCTGGCTTTCAGATCTTCGGCTATCAGAGTCAGGGCACGGTTGGAACGATCACCCAGCACATTCACCGAGATCGCCGGGAACCAGTCATTGACATCCAGGTAATTGAAGCGGGGCGGGTCGATCTCCGGCGGAAGATCCTGGACGATTCCCTGGACCTTGAAGCGAAGTTCGTCATATCCCTTTTCGTAATCCGTATCGTCAAGAAATTTTACGAGGATTGATGAACGCTCGCGGTAGGAGTGGGACATGATGTATTCCACATCATCAAGGTCATCCAGGGCATCTTCAATCACCCGGGTGACAAGGGCCTCGACATCCCGTGGTGATGCACCGGGATAAAAGGTGTCGATATACACCTTGCCGAAATGGATGTTGGGATATCGCTCGACCGGGGAGCGGAGCATGGCCCAGGCCCCGACAACCATGAGCAGAACAAAGAAGAGGTTGAGCAGGACCCGCTGGGTCAGGGTAAAACGGATAAAGGGTGTCACTGGCTGTCCGGCTCGGCAGGGAGAAGGGTAAAGACGTCTCCGGTCTTTAACTTGGGTGAAGTAACGCGGAACCACTGTCTGTTGTTATCCGGGCCTGTGGCAGGACCAAGGACGATGACTCGGACCTGGCTGCCGTCTGGCCGGGTGAGCCGGTTTTCCTCATAACGCTCGGTTAAGGCAGGGGCTGGAACAAGAAAACCATGCATGGGATCGGGCATCAGAATGGGAACTTCCACCCGGATCCCTCCCTGTTTTAAAGAGATTTTATCATAGGTCGGCTGGTCAAGAAGGATACTCAGGCTGATCTTGCGGGTGCGCGGGTCAAACCCCGGAGATACCCGGTAAAGTGTACCGTGCCCGTCTATATTGTCTCCGGGCAGATGAAGTCCAATTATTTTTTTTCCCTTGAGAGAGGCCAGTTCGGCGGGAGTTACGGCCAGGGGAACAAGCAGGGTTCGGTAGTCACCGGCTTTGGCCAGTATTTTGCCGGCTGCGATCCACTGGCCCGGTTCCAGATGCCGTTCAATTATCCGCCAGCCGACCGGGGCCTTGACCTGATGACGTGACAGGAGTTCCTCCAGTCTTTTTTGTTCGACCTGCAGCTGCTCGAGTTTGAGCTCGGACTGGTCAAGCTGTAGTACCAGTTCATCCAGGCGGGCTTTTGAGGATGATTTTGAAGAGAGTAAGCGGCGGTAACGCTCTACCTGTTGACGTTCGTAAAGGATTTTGCGCCGGACCTGCCTGCTGCTGACCTCATTGGCCTGCAGCTCAAGACGAATCAGGATGGAGTCGATGACTGCAAAAACCCCGTCCTGTTTAATGGGTTCACCAATATCGGCCCTGACATCAAGGCAGCGGCCGGTAACTTCAGCCGTAATATCAAGAACGGCGCGAGCCCGGGTAAATCCGGAGAGCAGTACCTGCTGCTGAGCAGGCAGCAGGGAAAAGGTACGGGGGGCATCCGGGGCAGGGGACTGTGCGTAAACGGATGAGGAAGACAGGAACAGGAAGCAGAGACTGAGAATAAGGAGGCGCTTCATTAACTGCACTCTTGCCGTAGTAACAGCTACTTGAGATCAGCTTTTTTTGATAACCAGTTTGGTGCCGGGATGGATCGTATTATTGCGCAGACCATTCCAGCGTCTGATATCCCGTGCGGAAACCTGAAATTTTCTGGCAATAGTCCATAGCGAGTCCCCATTGCGCACTCTGTAATAACTCACTGCAGGGGCATGGTTGTTCGCTTTCGTGCCCGTTGACGGTTTTCGCTTGTTGATGTCGGCTAAAGAGACAACTGTAGTGGAATTCCCGGTCGTTGCCGGTGGGGTAAGGTCATGATCCAGGTAGAGGGTCAGCTGCTGTCCTGCCCTGATTTTGCGTACATCGGTGATATCATTCCACTGCATGAGCAGTTCCACCGGCACATTATAGCGTTTCCCAACCTTGGACAGGGTGTCACCCCTGTGTATCTCATGCAGGATCATGCGACCGTTTCCAGCGGTGGAGGCATAATAATCTCTGGCTGTCTGCCCTTTTTTTAACAGGACATATTTTGTTGTCCGGTAAGGGATACGAAGCCTCTGGCCGGCTTTCAGCTTTGAGCTGTGCAGTTTGTTGGCCTTCAGCAGGGTCGTTCTGCTGATCCGGTAGCGTTTACTGATTCGGGCAACGGTATCACCCCTGCAGACTTTATGCGTTTTATAACCTGTAGTGACCACCGGATGCAGTCTTTTAAGGTTGGCTGCTATAAGCTTATGACTGCCGGAAGGGATTTTGAGTTGATAGGGGCCGGGTGAGGGTGGGGTTCGATTTTTGCGCAGTTCATTGTTGAGACGGCGAAGATTCTTTACTGTTATGGAGCCACTGGCAGCTACCGCCTTGAGGTCGGTTTGCGGCGGAACTTTGATCAGGTCGTACCGGGTTGGCTGCTGGTAGTTAATATCAGTGAAGCCATACTGTTCCGGGGCGCGGGCAATCATAATGGCTGCTATTAACTTCGGCACATAGCGTTTGGTCTCAAGCCGCAGGTAATTGTGCCGGGCCAGTTCCCAGAAGTCCCGGGTGTTATATTTTTTTATGGCCCGCTCGATCTTACCTTCACCCGCATTATAGGCGGCCACGGCCAGCTGCCAGTCACCGAAACGTTTATAGAGTGCACCGAGGTAGGCAACAGCTGCTTTAGTGGCTTTTTCGGGCTCACGGCGCTCGTCCACCCATGAATCAATGCGCAAACCATAGTTGCGGCCGGTTCCCTGGATAAATTGCCACAGTCCTGCGGCATGGGCATGTGAATAGGCTGAAGGGTTATAACCTGACTCGATCATGGCCAGGTAGGCAAGATCCTGAGGGAGGCCGGCCTTTCTCAGTTCATGACGAATGGCAGGCAGGTACCGGGTAGATCGTTCCAGCCATCGTTTAAAATATTTTTTTTGTTTGTTCTGAAACAGATCAAGATAGAATTCGACCTGCGGATTAATGGTTACCGGAAAGTCATAAACAATGGTTACAGGCATCCCGGTCCTGCTGAGTCCGCCCTTACCCCAGTTGCCGAGTTGTTCCAGCCCGGCAAGTTCTTCTTCCAGATCCTGCTCCGATTCTACTGGAACCAGTTCAATGTCCTGCTGATCATATTCGCAATCGGCAACACTACCCGTTCGGCTGGAGTTATATTTGTTAGAGCCGGTGAGGGGGGAACAGGCGGAAAGTAACAGGAGGAGAAAAAACAGCAGGCAGCAGGAACTACAGTTCACATATTTCTTCATACTTTATCTC
>WFRY01000009.1 GCA_015486315.1 Desulfobulbaceae bacterium | reverse complement strand
TCTGCCAGCATGGCATCAACAGCCGTGTTGACCTTGTCCAGGAGGGATGCTGCACTGACTTCAGGATGGAGCAGGGCGGCAATATTTTCTCTGCTGACCGGGAAATCTTCCAGTATCTGAAGCACTGCCACGGATTTTGCCACCTGTACCTCCATGCTACCCGTGCCGAAAATCGTTTCTACCTTCCGCACCCCGTTGACGATATGCGGGAATGGCCGTTCGATATCCGATACCAGGGTATCATACAGCACCACGGTGGTGGTCAGGGTGCCTACAGGTTCATCGGCTAACAATGTGGTGCCGCTGCGTACCTTGCTCTGATCAACCAGAACATCCTGAACCACCTTGATAGCAGATCGCAGGCCAACGCCTCCACGAGTCTTGGCGAGACGGGCCAGGAGCTGCAGCAGAATATCAAAATGATGGGGAAGAAAGGGATACAGGTCGACAAATGTCTTCTGATCAAGTTCGGATTTATAGTATTTCGTATTTTTCAGCTCGGTGAAATGACGAAGCTGAGGGCCTTGATCCGCAAACAATTTCTCAAGTTCTTCAGCGCCATCCATGGATTTGCCGAGAAGGCGGGTGTGGGTGATCTCCTTGATATCGCTTGCCTCAAGATCAATGGGAATAGGGAAACGGTCTTTGAGCTTGAACAGCTTGGCAGTGTTCATGGCTGCCCTGGAATCATCTTCTGTCAGGGTCTGCTGGGCCGTGGCAAGTATCCAGGCACGGCCCCTGCCGAGATTCTTGATATTTTTTGCCAGTCCATCGAGGTTGAGGATCAGGTCATCCCGGGCGGCAACATATTGACCAACTTCATCGAGAATAAAAATGACATTTTCCTTTCCACTGCGGCGATGGATGAGGTCGAGCATCTCCTGAACCCGGTCATCTTCCTTGATGGCGTCATCAATCTTTATTTCGTTGAATGCTTTACTGTCTTCCCAGAGTTCGGGATAGAATTCCACCGCCACTTTCGAGGCTATTGATTTCACGGCCAGGGGCTGATTTTTGATTGCATCCCATGTTTTCCCCCTGGTGATCTCTGTGATCCTTTTTTCAAAGTCAGCCATCCTGGCATCCCGTTCAAGCATGAATTCAAGATAGGCCACCTTCCGGTCGCGTGAATATCCGGCCCATTGCATGACCTTGGCGTAAAGAACGGTTGAAATCTCTGCCAGGGTTGCCCCGGCCAACTGTTCGCTGGCAAGATCAAGCATAATCACGGCTGCCGGAAATTTACGGGCCACGGTGGCAAGCCGTTGCCGCAGGGCAATGGACTTGCACTGATCCTGCAGCCAGTTAAGAAATGGTTTGCCATCCAGTTTTCTTTCAGGATCAAGGGCAAAACCCAGGTACTTGGTGAATGAGCTCTTGCCGGAGCCATAAAAACCGGAAACCCAGACACCAATTTCCGTGTTGCCCCCCTCCATTCCCTCTTCTATGAGGTCCAGCAAACGTTCCATATGCTGCTCGATACTTTCTGTGGCTACATACTCCAGGATTTCCTGTTTAAGGAGGTCCTCGCTGCTGGTCTCATAGGTTATTACCTTTTCTATGCGGCGATCTATGGGTTTTGCCGGATCAAAAAGTTCCCGGATGGTATTCATGTTTGTCCTATCCTCCAATATGGGCGGATCTGTAATTGCCGTCTTCGGGATAGATTCCCAGAAAACTTAAGGTTGATTTTCCAGTTCGTTTGCCCGGATACAGCATCACGGTAGGTACAGAAAACTTTCCCTGCAGCCTCTGTTCGAGAGAGCCGACACGAAGGTACGGATGAAGAGCCTCGAGATCAGTGACGAACAGAATTGCGTTACTGGTCCCTGCAAGAGATTCCAGCTTTGCCTGGAGCATGTTTTTAAGGTTATCGTCTGCGGTAAGAGCGTCTGCCAGGGTTTCATTAATGGATTCAAAATCAAGAGGGGCCTCTGCCTCTGCATCAAGCCAGATGTCTCGAAAATCATTATTCTGCAATATATCATGCACTGCATCTGCCATGGAAAAGGTATGAACCTGCCAACCATCAAGCTCTAATTTTGCTGCCCATGTTTTCAGTTTTTTCTTCACTTCAAGCATTTCAGATGGATCAAATACAAGGTAAAATACAGGATCATTACCAGTCTGGCTCAATCTTCGTCCTTGTCGTATGCGCTGTCGAAGTTCCTCAAAGCTCTGCTGCAATGATTGCATCTAAAGCCTCCTCCATTGTTTTATATTTCCAGGATATTCTAAGCAGGTCCCCGGCATATTGAGGAATAAAATGAGAGTTTGCTACTCGCTGCAACTCATTTACAACATCTTGCTTTTCCAGACCAAAAATTTTCCAGTCAGGATGATCGAGAATAGAATTGTCATTTGCCCCACTGAAGTGAATCTCATGCGTTAAATAGAGGACAGTTAAGGGTGCTATGGAAAACGGAATGATCTCCCTCTTGCCTGCTTTATCACCTGACGTAAGGCCGAAATCTGTCAGGCAGCCGGTAAGATAACCGGCCACTCGCAGCATGGTGGTGTCAGACCACCGCGGAGAGATAACACCCATGGTGCTTGCAGCCTCGATGAAGTCCAGGGCATCCTGACGATGAATATAACTGGCTCCTGCCCCGTATTTCGGCCAGTAGACCTCGCATATAAAATCGTAAAGAATATCATGCGCCCTGCAGGTATAGATCAAAAAAATCTGGGTAAGCTGACCAGCGCGCAACCCACCCTCTACAAGTCGTTTGATATTTTTGGCTGGCTGGCCATCATCAACCAGGAAACGGGGGGCAAAAACCCGTCCGACGATATCTTTCACCCTTAGAGCCGTTGCCCGGGATATTACGCCGGAATCCAGAACTGTTTGCTTCAGATCGGCAACCTGCATGTCAGGCTCCCAGACATCCAGCACTGCAAGCATTTCGGGGATGGCACCCTGGCCTTTGGAGAGTGCTGTAGTATATTTTCGTGGTCTGATCATGTTGTGCTGAAATAGGGTAGTACCTGTTTGCCGTTTAAAAATCCATGGAGATAATGCCTGGCAAGTTCCTTGATACTGTTTTTTTGTTGAATCTGTTTTTCAGTACCTATATGCAACGGCCCTTCCGATGCATCAATTGTGCTTCCGGCAAGCGCTTGTAATTGCAATAAGGCTTTATCTTTGTCCTTGATGGCCGGTGTGAATGTGGCACTCTCCATCCCCATGAGCTGATGGTGAAGGCTCTCTTCGAGTGCAAAAGGCAATCTGAAAAGATGATACACCCCGCCCTTGCCTATACGGCTGTCATGTAGCAGACGAGCTGCCTCTGATACCGAGGTAATAGCGGCCACAAAAGATGAGCGGGGAAAGTTAATTTCAAGATACTTTAAACCAGCAGAACTGAGAAAGTTTGTATCCCACCAGTTACATTGAGATTTTTCCCCGAGATAACCTACGAGCGTTCGCAGGAGAATGTATTTTCTTATTAATTCCTCGTTCATATCCCCCCAAATGAAATATTCATTTTTATCCTCTCAGCCGATTAGCTCATCTATTTACCCTCATTCACCGCATCATTAATTGAAGATGTTCCGATTATAACACCTAAATCTATCATCTTGCATTATCCTTTCCTGGCAGGACTTATGCGTTGCACGTGCCCAGCGGCCTTACGCTGAGCCCTTCGTTTTCCAGAGTGTTAAGGTCAAACCCGGCTTTACAGGTATATTTCTGATCGCATTATG
>WFRY01000008.1 GCA_015486315.1 Desulfobulbaceae bacterium | reverse complement strand
TGAGTTGTCAGTTATCAGTTTTCAGTGTGCAGTGATTACAGCCTGTTGTGCTGTTACTGATAACTGAACACTGACAACTGATAACTTTTGCAGTGCTATATAAGTAACTTAATGTCTAAATAATTGCCATTTTTATGGATACATTTACGATCTCTGCTTGACGGGATAACACCTCGAAATATAAACGTTTTATGAACGCTCTGCCGTGCGTGATCAAGACACTCGATACCACCCCTGTATATTTAGGGCTTGAGCGCCTGCAGCAGGGCGTTCATGGTGCCTTTACTGATCAAGAGTGAAAAAATAGTTGCAATTGCATTAAGATTTATAATATCATTGATATACTCAACTCTTGTAAATAATTTCTCCACATTGACACGTAAAAGGGGGCAATGTAATCTCGACAGTACTTAATAATAGTTCATCAATAATTAAAATCTGTTAACCGATTTATCCGTAAACGCTTCATTAACTACACTCTTGATTTGATAACATCTCGGAATGTAAACGTTTCAGGAGCGCCCTGCTGTGCGTGATCAAAACACCCGATACTACCCCCTGTATATTGGGGGATTTGAGCACATGCAGCAGGGTGTTCATGGAGCGCTTACATTTATCCCCAAAATTTAAGCTGTATTACGCTGTATAATATTGTGAGGTGAGAGTACCGTTAATGCCTTTGCAGGTGGTACCCTGAGCCCCATGTTCAAAGAAGTACGCAGGAGATACGGAAACCATTAACTGTAATGGATACTGTATGTTAATTGATTTCTTCACGAAGGAGGAGAAGTAGATGACAATGAACCTGACAAGGCGGAAATTTCTGCAGACCGCCTCAATTGCCGCAGCCGGTATCCCGCTTTCCAAAGTGGTAGCCAGGGCGGAAAGTAAACCTGGTGTGACTAAAGCACCCCTGATTCCGCCGGGATCATTCAAAGACACCAAAACCGTAACCGGCGGTGTCTGTGAAATGTGCTTCTGGCGCTGCCAGCTGGTTGGTAAGCTAAAAGACGGTGTACTGAAAAAACTTGAAGGCAACCCGAAATCAATTGATAACGGTCAGGCCCTGTGTGCACGGGGTAATTCCGGTATCAAACTGGTTTATGATCCTGATCGGTTAAAATACCCCATGAAAAATGTCGGCGAACGGGGAAAACCGAAGTGGGAAAAAATTTCCTGGAAAGAGGCTATGGATACCTGCGCCTCAAAGCTTCAGGACACCATTAAAAATCACGGCGCCAAGGGAATCGGTGTCTGGTATCATGGTGCCTCTGCACATTACCCCACTGCTTTTTTTGAATTCCTCGGCGTACCAAACCTGTATGAGCCCGCATTTTATCAATGCCGTGGTCAGACGGCAATGGCCATGATGCAGACCCTTGGCTTTGTTCCCAATGAAGACGTGGACATGCCCAACTCCAAGGCCATGCTGTTGATAGGTACCCATATTGGTGAAAATATCCATCTCTCCCATGTAAAGAATTTCCTGAAAGGGCTTGAAAACGGATCCAAGGTAGTGGTCGTTGATCCCCGTTTTTCTGCTGCGGCTGCCAAGGCCCATATCTGGGTCAAGATTAAACCGGCTACCGACACGGCATTCCTGTTAGGCTTAATGAACTATATGATCGGCAAAGGGATGTACAACAAATCCTTTGTCAAAAAACATTGCCTGGGAATTAACAAGCTCACCAAACATGTCAGCGAATGGACGCTTGAAAAGACTGCTGCAGAATGTGATATCCCGGCCTCTCAGATCGAGGAAGTTGCAAAAGTTCTCAGTGAAAACGCACCGAATGTCTCCATTCATCCCGGTCGTCATTCAGCCTGGTATGGCGATGACTATCAGCGGGTTCGGGCAAATGCCTGCCTGACCGCCCTGCTCGGAGCCATGGATTGTCCCGGCGGTATTGTTCGAATCAAAAGGATGTCCACCGGTCATGTTCATTGGCCCGAAGTCGAGTATGAGGAAGATCCTGAAGATCTGGCACTTGCCGAACTGGCCGAAAAATATCCTTTCCGGCCTCCGGGAACCCCGCCTCACCTGATGCGGGAAACCATGATCTCCGGCAAACCGTATCCCATCAAATCACTGGTCGTATGGGGAACGAACTCAATAAAAACCATGCCCCAGCAGGAAGAGACCATCAAGGCTATCAAGAATATGGATTTTGTCATGGTAACCGATGTCTCACCCACTGATATTACCATGTGGGCGGACATTTTGCTGCCTGAGGCCTGCTACCTGGAACGCTATGATCATATTGAGAAGGGAACCCAGTGGAACCAGGGCGACAAACCCCAGCAATTTGTTGCAGCCCGAATGCCTCTTATCGACCCCATGTTCGAGCGCAAGGATTCAGTCTGGATGATCAATGAACTGGCCAGACGAATGGGGCATACCAAAGATATCCCGGTGCAGACCCAGGAAGAAATGGTTGATCATATGCTGGAAGAGGCAGATCTCTCCATTGCCAAACTTCGCAAACTCGATGGCATCTATATTCAACCTGGAGAGTCTCCGTATCTCAAACCCGGTGAGGAACCGACCTTTGATACCGAGTCCGGTAAAATTGAGTTGTACTCGGAGGAACTTGAAGACGAAGACTTTGCTTCCCTGCCGACCTATACCAAATCTGAAGAGCCACCTAAAGGATATGCCCGCTTGATCTACGGCCGTTCCCCGGTGCATACCTTTAACCGGACAAGTAATAACGCCTGGCTCGCCCATGAAGCCCCTGAAAATCCTCTCTGGCTCAACGATGAGTCGGCCGGAAAAATGGGGATCAAGGATGGTGATCGGGTATTTCTTGAAAACCAGGATGGAAAACGTTCAGCAGGTTCCACTATTGTTAAGGTAACCCCCGGTATTCGTAAAGATGCAATTTTTATTGCGCACGGATTTGGCACATTCAACCCGGCAATGACGGTTGGTTATGATAAGGGCATTGACGATAACTCCCTGAACAGCATAGCCAAGATAGAAGGCGAAACAGGTGTGGGCGGCATGCGCATCAACTTTGTCCGTATTGTCAAGGATAACAAAGCAATCGATATCCCGGCCTGATGGGCTGTTTGGGAATGAATGAAATAATTTGAGGAGGATTCTCCATTATGCAATATGGAATGGTTATAGATCTAAATAAATGCGTGGGCTGTCATGCCTGTGCAATTGCCTGTAAGGCCGAATGGGAGGTTCCCACCGAGTTTGGCAGGAACTGGCTGCGCCGACTGGGTCCGAGCAACACCGAACACGGTCTTGCATTAACCTATTACCCCGGTCTCTGCAATCACTGCGACAAGCCGGCATGTGTTGATGTCTGCCCGGCGGACATGGTTGAAATGGAATTCAAGGATACGGTCAGCGGTAAGACCGTAACTATGGAAGTTGCCGCAACCTGGAAAGATCCGTTCAACGGTACTGTCCAGATCGACAAAAAACGCTGCATGGGATGCGGCGCCTGCGCCGATGCATGTCCCTACGATGCACGTTATATCAACCCTGCCCTGGCTGATGATGAGTCTGAGGGGAAGGCCGATAAGTGTACTTATTGTATGCCCCGTGTAGCTGCGGGATTGCAGCCCGCCTGCGTGCAGACCTGTCTTGCAGATGCCCGGATCTTTGGTGATCTTTCAGATCCTGCTTCCGATGTTGCCAAGCTGGTGAAACAAGGCGCCATTGGCTTGACGTCCAAAAATGTGCAGATTGGACCAAACAGCCTGTACATCGGCAACAAACGGGACATGGCACTTCTGATGACCCAGGCACCGCAGGAAATGCCGGAGGCAAATCTGCGCCGCAGTATGCTGGCCAGGATGATGAAACCGGCCATGAAATCGGTGACCAATATAGGTCTTGCAGGCCTTGCAGGTACCCTGCTGGTTAAATCACTGGAAGACGACGATAAATAAATTTTTCCCTTCCAGCCTTACCGGAAAATCCCTGTTGTCATCGGCAACAGGGATTTTTTTGTCTGTTCATTACGATGATTGAAAAATATTGGCGATTATGTTTAATAGTAACTACTCAGGCCTGTTATGAAAAAGTCGTTAAATAACGGGATGTAACTGTTCAGGGGTGCGCCAGATGTTCATAAGCAGCCCGATCAGCTATACACCAGGTATGCTGGGCGGGCTGATCATGGACAGATGGTGTGCCCCTGAGCAGTT
>WFRY01000007.1 GCA_015486315.1 Desulfobulbaceae bacterium | reverse complement strand
ATTAACAGGCAGGTATAAGATTATTCCCGTTCGTGCTGATATGATTGTAAAGACAGACGAGTGTATTGTAGAAATTACCGCTATCTCAAGCGGATAGAGTTTGGTTTGCGGTGATTGTAAAGATAGGACTAGATGTTTTTTATTGAGTTTCCTGATACTGTTTGCACCATGAATACAAAAGATCTTATCAGGAAAGTAGATTTTCACCTCCTGGATCTGCGCTACAGGCACACCAGAATCAAAAACAAAAAGGCGCAGCTCAGGATGCAGAACTCCATCAATATGTATGGCCAGATAATCCCTGCTCTTACGGTCGTAGAACGGGATAGATTTGTTCTGGTAGACGGCTATCTTCGTTTTGCGGCATTAAAAGCCTGTGGCCATGATTGCATCAAGATTCAGCTGATGGAAGAGGAAGCTGATTCGCTTGTAACCCTGTTGAGCAAAAGCGATGACCGGCAAATGGAAGCTGTTGAACAGGCATTCCTGATTCAGGAACTGCACAATCGGTTCAGCTATTCATTTTCCGAGATAGCCAGACGCCTGGGAAAAGATAAAGGCTGGGTAAAGCGCAGATTGGATCTTGTCGAATCTCTGCCGGAAGCCGTCCTGGGGGCAGTAATGAATGGTATGATTTCCAGCTGGGCGGCAAGCCGGGTCCTGGTGCCGTTGTCGCGCGCCAACGAACAGGATTGTCTTGATCTGACCAAAAAGATTATAGCAGATCCTCTTTCCACCCGGGAACTCGTCTGTCTTTACGATCATTACAAGAAATCCAATAAAACCGTGCGTGCCCGGATCATTGCTGACCCGCAGTTATTTACTAAAACAGTCAAGGAGCAAGAACAGCAAAAGATCGGACAACAGATCAACGATGGCCCGGAGGGGAAGTGGTTCAAGGATATAGGCATTGTCTGCCATATCCTCAAACGACTGAAGGCTACATCAGACATAATGCAGGATAATCAGTGTCGACGCAGGTGTCAGCTATGGCTGAACAGTGCGGAGAAAATTATTATAGAACTCAAGGAACAGGCCAAAAGGAAGAGTCATGATAACCCCGGCATGTAGACAGATCATTCTTGAGATGGCAGAGAAGGATGTAGGTATCCGTAAAATCGCCCGTACCTTGAAGGTATCCAGAAATACAGTTCGTGATGTTCTTACTAATGGCAGTACGCCTGCAGCGGCAAAAGAATCACAATATGGGAAACACCTGCCGGTTATCAAAGAGTTATTGCGTGAGTGCCGGGGAAACACGGTACGGGTTCAGGAAGAACTTGCAGCCCGCCATGATATTATCATTCCTTACCAGAGCCTGACCTGGGTCATCAGGAAAGAGGGGCTTGGTAAAACAAAGAAGAAACGAGCTGGTGAATATGTTTTTGCCCCGGGTGAAGAGATGCAGCATGACACCTCTCCTCACAACATTATCCTGAGCGGGAATAAAGTAAAAGCCCAGTGTGCTGCCCTTGTTCTTGCCTACAGCCGAAGGATTTATGTCCAATATTATCCCTGCTTCACCCGTTTCGAATGCAGAGTGTTTCTGGCAAAAGCCTTTGCCTTTATGGATGGAACCGCAGAGAAATGCATCATCGACAACACCCATGTGATTGTTGCCGACGGTGTTGGGCCGGATGCAATTATTACTTCTGAAATGGAACATTTTGGCCGGATTTATCAAACCACATTCGAGCCCCACTGGCTGAATGATCCAAATCGAAAGGCCCGCGTGGAACGGCCCTTTCATTACATAGAAAACAACTTCATTCCCGGCCGGACATTCAGGGACTGGCAGGATTTAAACAACCAGGCGGTTGACTGGTGCAATAACGTGTCAAATCCCAAGCATAAACGGTCCTTGAGGATGAGCCCGGATGCTGCTTATATCATAGAAAAGCCCAGTCTCCGCCTATTACCTCCGGTATCACCACCTGTCTATAAAAGCTTTTACCGGGTTGTTGATATCCAGGGCTATATCCATCTGGAAACAAACCGGTACTCTGTACCTCATAAACTCGTTGGCGAGAAACTGGAAGTACAAAAGCATTGGGACAAGGTTTTGATTTACGACAAACATAGCAAAGTGACAGAGCACAAACGGATCATGGATAAAAGAGACACCAGGACAACGCTGCCGGGTCACCATCCTCCGTTATACCGCAAGGCATCTCATCAAGGGCCTGCCAAAGAAGAGCTTTTGCTCACCGGTGCAAATAAGGAACTGGATCTCTATGTGCAAAATCTTAAAAAACGAAGCAGGGGACGGGGTGTCTTGAACCTTCGTCGTCTGTTGAATTTACAACGAAGCTATCCAGCTGAACCCTTTATGGCCGGAGTCAGCAAGGCCCTGCAATATGGTCTTTACGACTTGGCCAGGCTGGAAAACATTATCCTTGATAACATTGCCGGAGATTTTTTTGATCTGTCATGAATGATGAAATAGACAGACTCCTTGAAGAGTTGAAGTTCAAGGGAATGGCCGGGGTTATAGATCAGCAGGTTGCTTTGGCTGAAAACGGCAGCCCTGTTCAGGATATTATCTGTAATCTGCTCAGAGAGGAACTGAGCTATCGCCAGGAACGAAGCTTAATAAATCGTATTCGTAATGCCAAAATGCCCTGGGACTGGACGCTCAACTCCTTTCCTTTTGAACAGCAGCCGGGCGTGAATAAAAACCAGATTATGACTCTGGCGGGACTCGACTTCCTGCAACGGGGAGAAAACATCATCTTTCATGGAAAAACCGGGGTTGGAAAAAGCGGCCTGGCTGTCGGAATATTACGCCAGGCTTTGATCTCCGGCTCCCGGGGACGGTTTTATGATGTGCAGCGGCTTCTCGATGATCTGTATGCTTCCCTTGCCGACAGATCCACAACCAAACTGCTGAAATCGCTCTGTCGTTATGATATTCTACTGCTCGATGAGCTGGGGTACCTGACCCTGAATAATGAGCAGATGAACGCCTTCTTCAAACTCATGAAGGAACGTTATGAAGCCGGTAAATCAACCATTATTACGACCAATCTTGAACCAGATGAGTGGTATCATCTCCTGAAACCGAAGGACATGGTTGATGCCTTACTCGACCGTCTTTATCACCGTTGCGTTGTCATCAAGGTCGACGGCCCATCACTTCGTGGCGGCCTGCCTGAATAACCCTCCTGCTTTTCCCCTCTCTCACCACTCTCCCTTATCCCTTTTTCATTCCGGGGATCATTTTCACTGTTTTCTATACAGATCATTATGTAACCTGGTGTGCATTGGCCGGGTCAATTTACCTTAGCGCAGATGGGTCAGTTTATCTTAGCGCCCAAGTACAGGTTGTATAATGTGAGTATGATACAATGCTTTTGCATGCAAAGAAACAGAGAAGATTTGTAACAGAATCTATTCTAAAAAATTGCCTCAGGCAATTCAAAGGGTGGCTTTTAAAAAATTGCGCATGCTGAACAGATCTGTAGATTTGAATGACCTCCGGATTCCTCCTGCCAACCGGCTTGAACAGTTGGCAGGCACCAGAAAAGGGCAGCACAGTATTCGAATTAATGACCAGTGGCGTATTTGTTTTGTCTGGACGGACAACCATCCAGAACAGGTAGAAATCGTTGACTACCACTAAAGGTATTGTTATGAAGACAGAAAAAATTCCTCCGCTCCATCCTGGCACAATTCTGTATGACGAGTTTTTACACCCCCTTAAGATTAGTCAAAATCAAATAGCCAGAGATCTTGGTGTTTCACCTCGTCGGATTAATGAAATAATTCATGGTAAGCGAGCTGTTACAGCAGACACAGCCTTGCGGCTTTCGCTCTATTTCGGTAATTCCGCCCAATTTTGGATGGGATTGCAGATGGATTTTGATTTGGATACTGCTGAAGATAAGTCCTTGGAAAAACTTAAAGCAGAAGTAAATCATTCGATAGCCGATACCCTTCAAGCGATATCCAAAAATGGCGAGACATCCGCTGTCTGCTGAGTCAACATACCTCCTGAATATGAACGTATCTGATATCCTAAACCGTAAGAATATAATGACGGCTTTTGACGGCTTTTTGTGTATAAAAAAGTCAATAAAATCAAGTGAAATACGATTTTCCGGGGGGAGGTCATTTTTCAGAATTTTTTTGAGCAATTTATGGAAAAAACTTTATGATAAGAAGGAAATGCTGAGCAGATCCACCTGATTTTTAAAGAATTATTGAGTTGTGACAAGGAGGCAGGAATGAAAGCAACATTGACGATTTTATGTGAAAATTCGGTGGGAGTTCCCTTTGACGTACTTGGGGAGCATGGTTTTGCCTGTTTTGTTGAAACCGATACCGGCAACTACCTGTTTGATACCGGTCAGGGCTATACCATTACCCAAAACGCATTGACGCTCAAAAAAGATCTCCACTCCATCGAAGCCATCATGATCAGCCATGGGCATTACGATCATACCGGAGGATTACCGGCGGTTCTCAAGCAAAAGGGGCCGGTTGATGTATTGGGTCATAAAGAAATGTTTGCCCAGCGCATCTGGTCAAAGGATGGTGTCACGCGTGATATCGGCATACCGTTTCGGCGCAGTTATCTCGAATCTCTGGGGGCACGGTTTAAACTTGGTACCGAGATGGTAGAAGTCGGCCCCGGGGTATATCTGACCGGTGAGATCCCCCGACAAAGCAGCTTTGAACAAGGGGATGCTGCCATGACGCTCATAACCGGTAACGGTGACAAAATCCAGCCCGACCCTCTGCTTGATGACCTGTCAATGCTGGTGGATACTGATCAGGGCCTTGTTATTGTCCTGGGATGTGCCCATGCCGGTATGATCAATATTATCAACTACGCCATTGATCAACTGCAGACGGATCGTATTTTTGCGGTTATCGGCGGCACCCACCTGGGATTTTCCACTGATCAGCAGTTTGAAGAAACCCTCAAGGTCATAGACAACTATAATATCCAGCATATCGGAGTGTCCCATTGTACTGGTCTGGAAAAGGCCTCGCTGCTGCATGCACGCCTGGGAAAGCGATTTTTTTTCGGAACGGTTGGAGCTGTATTGGAGGGGTGAAATGATAATCGCCTATAACGTGGGAACATCATGCATAGCCGAACTCTGGTCCTCTAATTGCTGCCGTCTCCTTCGGGGGACGGCTTTTTTTGTTTCAGGCGACTCGAGAAAAATTTACCTCTCATTCATTTCATCCCGTGAAAATTTTCTCCCGGCCTTAACATCCATCAAATTCTCCATCAGGGCATCATATTCGGCATCAATATTGTCACGATTGACATATTTTTTCACCCAGCCCCGGAAGAGTTGATTCAACGACGTATTTTCCTGTCGAGCTTTTTCCCTTGCCCGCCTGAGAAGAAAATCATCAGCACTCAATGTAATATTTTTAGCCATGCTTACCTCCTGCTTTTTACACATAAATAGTATACACTTTTTTCGTGTATAACAAGAAATGAATGACAGAGATAAAATCGTAGCGGCCCAAAATCAAACTCTATGAAACCGATCTATTCCTCTTGTATCTTTCAGATATATATCACAATTAAATAATATTAAAAAATACTTCATGCATTAACCCTGATGATAATCACTGTGGCCAATACCAAAGGCGGCGTGGGGAAAACAACCATTGCCGTAAACTTAGCCGTTGAAGCAGCTCTGGCAGATAAAAAAGTTCTGCTGATTGATACCGATCCCCAGGGATCCTCTATCGCTTTTCGAGCAGAACGGGAAAAGGATGATATTAAAGCTGTAGCTGTGGTGAGCGACAAGCTCCACAAAGATATCCAAGGCTTTACAGCCGCCTTTGATCAGATAATTATTGATGCCGGTGGTCGGGATAATGCAATTTTCCGATCAGCAGTGGCAGCATGTAACTTTTTACTCCTGCCGGTCCTGCCTTCGCAGTTTGATGTGTGGGCAGCTGAGGATGCCATTGCGGTTTTCAAAGAGATTCAACCATTCAACTATATGGCTGGCCGAATACTGTTAAACAAGGTCCGCCCAAACACCAGAGTGTCAGCAGAGGCCGAAGAAGCCCTGGCCGAATACAAAGAAGATATCCCGCTGTTACCGGTTCAGTTACACGATCGAGTCGCCTACAGAACTTCAATCAGCACCGGCCAGGGGGTTACAGAATATGAGACATCCGGCAAGGCGGCACAAGAAATCCGCTCGATGGTGATGACATTAAATAATATTAAAAAATAATGAAAACTCGAAAAAAGACCTCAACCAAAATAGATAGCCTTGACGCTGTGATTGCCCAAGGCAAGGCAACCGCCGAAGAATTAAAAAATGCAGAACAGACAAAACGCCGCCGAGGCCGCCCCAAAAACAAAGTAAAAAAAATGCAGTGTCCGTTTTACCTGCCTGAAAATATTGTTCAGGCTATTTCGGAGAATTGCAAGGGCAATAAATCAGTGTTTGCTGAAGAAGTTTTCAAAATGTATTTTGATCAAAATGGAATCAAATATTGATACGTTTTTTTTATAATTGTGCAGGGGTACAGTCAATATCGTCAGGAGATATGTTGACTTTCTGAAACCCGAGATTCACAGTAGACACCTCAAATTCTGACGTTTTTCATACGGGTTAAGAT
>WFRY01000006.1 GCA_015486315.1 Desulfobulbaceae bacterium | reverse complement strand
TGCCAGCCGGTAAAACCGGTTTTGCCGCTAAGCACCGGCCCTGCAATCATGGTTCCCGTGATCGGATTCAGGCGATCAAGGACAATGAATTTCACTCCGGCCGCAACCGCAGCCCGCATGCAGTTGCCCATGGTGGCAATATAGGTATAGAAGCGGCAGCCGATCCCCTGGATGTCATAGACCAGGGCATCCAGTCCGGCAAGCTGCCCGGGCAGCGGTGATTTTCGTTTACCGTACAGGCTGTACACGGGCAGCCCGGTTTTTCGATCTGTCCCGTCGGCAACCCAGGCATCAACTTCACCCCGGATTCCGTGCTCCGGTGCAAACAGAGCCTTCAGTTCAACGCCTCGAGCCTGATTGAGCAGGTCAATACTTGAGATTCCGTTGCGGTTACGTCCGGTATGATTGGTAATCAGGCCGATCTTTAATCCCCGGAGAGCCGAAAAATTATCCTGCTGCAGGACATCAATCCCGTTGAGTACCTCTGTTTTAGACAGAGGCACCGATTGTTTTTGTTGTCCTTCAATACGGGGTGGCAGAGCTCCGGGCACGGCACTGAAATCAAAATTCCGCACAGCAAGGGCCGCAAGATCGGCCAGCTCGGCCTGGAGCGGCAGAACATTGCCCCGACCATCGGGATAGAGCCGACTGGTCAGAAAAATCCAGAAAGTCTGCGAAAAAGGATCAATCCAGAGACTGGTTCCGGTGTAGCCGGTATGCCCGTAGGAACCAAGGGGAAACCAGTGGCCGCGGGGACGGCTGTAGGCCGAGTCAATGTCCCAGCCCAGGCCGCGGCGCTGCCCGGTTGCGTCTGCACTCATAACCGAGGTCATGGCCTGTACCGTAGCAGCATTAAAGACGCGTCTGCCGTCCAGCCGGCCCTTGTTGAGAAACATTCGGCAGAACCTGGCCAGGTCATGGGCAGTGGAAAAAAGTCCGGCATGACCGGCCACCCCTCCCATGGCCCGGGCAATGGGATCCTGGACGGTTCCCCGCAGCATCCTGCCCTTGACGCGCATGGTCGGTGCCAGACGGTTCGGGTCGGTCGGCCGGGGCAGAAAAGCTGTATCCCGCATTCCAAGGGGAAGAAAAATTTCCCTGGCCGCAAAGGCTGCAAAAGGCTCGCCGCTCACCCGCTGCACCAGTTCGGCCAGGAGCATGAAATTGATATCACTGTAGCGAAATCGACGACCAGGCCGGTGATAGAGCTTTCCCGCATACACCATTTTCATGGCGGTGTCATATCCTGTCCAGGGGGGACGGGTGCTGATGTCCGGCCGCAGGCCGGAGGTGTGGGTCAGGAGTTGCTGAATGGTGATTTTTTCTTTACCCGAACCTGTAAATTCCGGGATAAACTGCTGCACTGGATCACTGAGCCGGATTTTATGCTGCTCAACCAGCTTCATGACCGCCGGTGCCGTAGCAACCACCTTTGTCAGGGAGGCGATATCAAAAATGGTATCCGGGGTCATTGGTTCAAGCTGCGGCTCCAGGGATCGATAACCGAAGGACTCCTGGAAAACTACGCTGTTACGTTCAAGCCAGAGAACAGCACCGGGAATAGTACCCGCCGCAACAGCCCTGTGAACAGCCTGCTCCATCCGGGCAAGTACCCCGCTGTGAAAAGTTGCTGTCAACTCTTGCGGTCGGGTTTTTTTGCCCTGTTGCTGTTCGAAATGAAATGCCTGCTCCTCCTCCTGCCTGCCTGACCCGGCCGGGTAACACGCAGCGCAGAGCATCCCTGTCAGCATGACTGCTGTCAAAAACAAGCCAATAATTCGTATAAGATACATCAAAAAGCGCGGCATATATTTAATGTGGAAAATATTTCAGCTGTGGTGTTCGCAATGCGCGGGAAGCAGCAGGGGCGGGACTTCACTCTACCTTGTAACCGGGGGATAATTTATATTTAAATAAAGGCGTACCCTCTTCATGGGGGAGAGGGGTGATCGTAATGATCTCATCCGGAAGAGCAACCCTGCTGCAAAATACATCAAAAGCAAAATCAAGAGGTTGTTGCGTGAAAAATAGCGTTTATCCAGTAAAAAGGCGTATAAATCACGGATTGCCGTCTTCCTGTCGCTTCCCCTGTCCATTCTTTCTTGAATAAAAGGGATGACAAATTCGGGTGGCGGCTCTGCCATGGCATTGACAAATGCTTTGCCGTCTAAGGATAAAAACTGCTCATCCGGTTGAAAATCAGCAAATTCTTTGACTAACTCTACGAGAGTATACTTTTTACTCTCTGACATTGTCCACTCCCTCTACGAAGTTATTTTTGAACGAACCCTAAAGGAACATTGCTGATTTCGCCGGCCCCGGACTGGCTGACAACCACGGTAAGCAGCTTGTATAAGAATGTGAGAACCAATATTCCGAGGCAGTACACGCCAAGGGAGACTGTCAGTTCCACTGCTGTGGGCGGGTACTCCGTGATTTTTCCGAAAACATTGGGAATAAACGCGGCCGGTACCAGGATAACCCCCTTGTCGATCCATAATCCGACCAGGGCAATGCAACAGGTCGGGACGAGACACCAGCGTCTCCTGCGAACAGCGGGGATACAGAGCAGGATAACAGCGGTTAAAACGGCAATATTCCTTGACCTGTATCAAAGAATTTTTTCCCCTTGACCTGTTATCAAGATCAGCAGGGAATCCACATCGAACAAAGGGAGTTATAGTACTAAAATATTTTTCCAAAGATACAAGATCAATTTGATTTTTGGACACTCGTCCTGAGGGAGT
>WFRY01000005.1 GCA_015486315.1 Desulfobulbaceae bacterium | reverse complement strand
CGGATATCCCTGCCGAGATTCTGCACGACCGAGACAAAACAGGGCGTTCCCTGCCGATCAATGACATCAACGACAAATTCAACCGGGAAGATGTTTCCTTCTCTCGTGCTGAGCTGTCCGGCAAAAACAGCGAGGGACTCTGCCTGCTCCTCCTGCTGAAGCAAATCCAGGCATTTTTCCAAGGAAAATACCGGGGCAATATCAGACATACTCAGGGAAAGTAACTCCTCACGGGAGTAGCCCAAAACGGCACAGGTCTGATCGTTGACATCACATAAACATCCCTGCCCGTCAAAAACAAAAAAAATATTGGAGATATGGGCGGCAAAGCAGCGAAAACGCTCTTCGTTTTTTCGTAGAGTATCTTCCAGCCGCCTTTGCCTGCTGATATCCTCTCCTGTACAAAGAAGACCTGTGACCGTCCCTCTTTCATCGGTTAAAAGCGAAGTATGCCAGCAGACCAGGCGATGCTCCCCGGTACGAAGCAGGACAACAGTTTCATACACCGCGTCAGAGCATTGTTCGCCAGCCATGGTCTGAACAAAAAACTCCCGCGCCGAACGCCGATCCTGAGGGCGAAAAAGATGTTCGCACCAGTCCATACCGAGTAGTTCGTCACGGCGATACCCAAGAAAGGCACAGCATGTTGTATTGACGAGGGTAATGCGGTTATCAACATCTAACCCGACAACCATCGCACTAATCTTGTCAATAATCTCATAACCGAAATCTTGCTGTACGAGCATGCGTTCTACCTCTTACCTGAATCCCGCATTGTGAAAATTATTCTTTAAGAAAAACTCCGCGCAGTTTGTAAAAATAATCAAAACCAGACCAGACCGTTAAAATCAAAGCAATATAGAGCAGAGCGAGACCGATTTCGTGCAGATAAGGAATGGGGAGCAGACCCACAGGAAAAATCAAGATGCCCAGACCGATATACTGCATAATAGATTTGATCTTACCGAGACCGCTGGCCGCCACCACGATGCCGGATGAAGAGGCTATACCGCGCAGGCCGGTAACCAGCATTTCACGAGACAAAATCACGAGGGACACCCAGGCAGGAATCCTCTCAAGGGGAATAAGCATGATCAGGGCTGTAGCGACCAGAAGTTTATCAGCGAGAGGATCCAGGAGTTTTCCCAGCACCGTGACCGCACCGTAACGACGGGCAACGTACCCGTCAACCCAGTCCGTACAAGCGGCAAGAGAAAAAATACAGCAGCAAAAAAAATCCATGGCCTGGGTCGACTCACATGTGAGCAACACGGCCAGCAGGCCTGTAAGAAGAAAACGCAGAGCGGTGATCAGGTTCGGCAGATGCCGCATCATATTTGCTGTATTCAATTGACTATCAGTTGTCGTACTTTAATCGTTGTTGGCTGTGCAACAGCCACGTTCCGGTACATGCGGTACAAACGCATGACCTTGTTCACATAAGCAATGGTTTCAGGTATACGGGGTATCGTCGTTTTCACTCGACCTGGGCCGGCATTATAAGCGGCCAGACTCAGCCGTATATTGCCATTGTAGGTATTAAGAAGTTTCCTGAAGTATCGGGTACCACCGTACACGTTCTGCCAGGCATCAAAGGGATCTTTTACATGAAGATCCCTCGCCGTACCAGGCATAAGCTGCATCAACCCCTGCGCCCCCTGTGAGGAAACAGCATAGGGATTAAAATTCGACTCGGCCTTGATAATGGCTTTGATAAGCATGGGATCAATCTGATGAACACGGGCCGCGCGCTGAATATGGGAATCAAAAGCAGCAGATGCCTTACTGTTGCTCTGGTATTTCATCCATTGCAGGCTGCGGGATGAAGGACTGTCCAGTACAGTCTTTCCCGGAGGTCTCGGTACAGAATGCAGGCTGATCGATGTATAGCGCTGGTCACCGGGGACATTGGTATAATGACAGACTCCCCGCGCGTCAACATACTTATACAGAGCAGCTTCGACCGAATCCGCACAAAGCATTGCAGTAAGCAGCAAACAACACAAAGACAAACGCGATCCCATAGAGTTTATCCCATAGAGTTCTTTTATTTCTGTCGTTTTTCCCAATCTGCCAGAAATTTTTCCATACCGATATCAGTTAACGGATGGCGGGCCATCCGGGCAATAACCTGATATGGAATGGTGGCAATATCCGCACCGATAAGTGCCGACCGCGCGACATGCATGGGACTGCGGACAGAGGCAACGATCACTTCAGTGGAAAAATTATACTTGCCAAAAATGGTCATGATCTCTTCGATCAGCATCATGCCGTCTTGAGAAATATCATCGAGTCGACCGACAAAAGGACTGACATAACCGGCACCGGCCTTGGCGGCAAGCAACGCCTGAGTAGAGGAGAAGATCAGGGTAACATTGGTTTTGATATTTTCCGCGGCGAGCCGTTTCACTGCCTTCAGCCCTTCTTCGATCATCGGTACCTTAATCACAATATTGTCATTGATCCGGGCAAGCTCCCTTGCCTCCTTCACCATGCCATCGGCATCAAGGCTGACTACTTCGGCACTGATCGGGCCGTCCACCAGCGCGCAGATATCGGCAAGAATATCATTAAACGGGCGTTGCTCCCTGGAAATAAGAGAGGGATTGGTTGTTACCCCGTCTACCATGCCGAGTGCAATGCCTTTTTTTATCTCTTCTATATTAGCTGTATCAATGAAAAACTTCATGTTTCCTCTCCCTGCTTACCAATAAACGTATCACAGCATTTATCACTGCAAAAATAATAGGTCGTACCATCCTGACGCAGACGAATAGCCTGATGTTTCGGAATCAGCGTATGACAGACAGGATCTTCCACCAATACATCCTGCACGTCAGATCCCGCAACTTTTGTTGTCTGTTGTTTTTTTGCCTCGGCAGCGATCTTTTCACGAAAAAGACCGCGCAGTAGTCGCCAGGCAATGTACAACAGTACGCCGAGAATAAGAAAGCGCTGGGGCATTATCCCTGTTCTCCCGATTGTTCGATTCTCTTTATTTTTTTATATACCTACTCTCAGTATAGTCGTGTCTTTATAAAAGTCGAAACCTATTTTTCAGATTCCTGCCAATCTATCCGGACAACATCGTCTCTTCCCGGGGCCGAAAGATCTGCAATAAGCGTTGTTATTGTTTTTCTCAGCAGGGGATGCCGCAGATGCGGCGCGATTTCAGAGAGAGGAATGAGCACGAACCATCGAGTATGCATTACAGGATGGGGCAGGGTCAGGTCTGCTGAATGCAGCACCAGATCATCAAAGAACAGTAAATCCAGATCAAGGGTTCTGTTCTGATAACCGGGCTGATCCTCCAGACGGGTCCGACCGAAATCCTGCTCTACCCGCAGAAGAACATCGAGCAACTCCCGGGGAGACAGGCAGGTCTTTAACAGGCCAACCGCATTGACAAACCAGAGCGAACTCGCCATGGCAACAGGTTTGGTTCTATAGGGTGAAGATAAGATCTGCGGAGTAAGGCCAGGATAATCAGACAGGACTTGCCAGGCAGACCGCAGCAGCCTGCGGGAACGACCCAGATTGGAACCAAGCCCTATGCAGGCTGTATGGGGAAAAGAATCAGCATTCACAGTAAACCAGATCGCGCGCTGTTCGGATATCCGGTACCGGTTTTTAACAACAAGGGACAGCAAGCTACCTGCTGAACAATGTCCAACAGATAGCTGTTACTCAAAACTGCTCCAGCCCCAGAACATCAAACATGGTGTACAACCCATTGGGACGACTGGAAACCCAGGCAGCAGCGAGGGCGGCGCCACGGGCAAAATTATCGCGGCTGTGGGCACGATGGGTAATTTCAATCCGCTCACCGGCTCCGGCAAAATAAACCGTGTGCTCTCCCACGATGTCACCGGCCCGGATGGTCTGGATGCCGATCTCCTGATCCGTCCGCTCACCTATCATGCCGTTCCGTTCAAAAACACCGACCCTGGACAGGTCGCGGCCCAATGCTCCGGCTGCCATCTCACCGAGCTTCAGCGCGGTTCCCGAGGGCGCGTCCTTTTTCAGGCGATGATGAGCCTCGATAATCTCCACGTCATAGGCATCGCCCAGAACAGCGGCAGCCTTTTCCACCAGTTTGAACAATACATTCACTCCCACAGCCATGTTCGGTGCCTGAACACAGGGAAATGCTCCCTCTGCCGTCTCTTTCAGGGTTGCGAGGTTATCCGCGGACAGTCCCGTGGTACCGATAACCATGGCCCGGCCATGGGCCGCGGCAATCTTGATAAACTCCATGGTGGCCTTGTGAAAGGTAAAATCAATAATGACCTCACCCTGATTGATAACAGACTCAAGACCGGCGGAAATTTTAACTCCGCTGGTGCCGAACCCCGCATTCTCTCCGACATCCCTGCCGACCGCGGGATTATCAGGATGCTCAAAAGCGGCAGTTAGTTCCAGCTCAGGATTCTGCTGTACCATATAACTGATACGT
>WFRY01000004.1 GCA_015486315.1 Desulfobulbaceae bacterium | reverse complement strand
TCCAACCCGACAAATCCCTGCTGCGCCCCGTACCAGCCAGGAAGCGGGGTAATCGGCCGGGGAAGCACCGTTCCTGTTAAGGAACGAAAAAAAAGAACCTGAACGCGATATTGTCCACGTTATGTAATTTCTCAAGTTTTCAGGAGCATCCGTCATAAAGGATAGACTTGAGCCATCTACATCTCAACACAGGAAATAACTACGCAAAAACAACGTGTTGACTTTTTCCATGAACAATAAATACCCTCTTGATCAATTTTCCGCCAGTCCCCCGGGGCTTGTCACGAAGATTCCAGCAACAGCGAGATCCAGGTGGCAATAAACAGGGTCAGAGCAATGAAGCCGTTCATGGAAAAAAAAGAGGCCTGGATTCTGGAAAGGTCTTTCGGGTTCACCACAAGATGCTGGTAAAACAGGGCGCCTCCGGTAACAACAATCCCGATATAATAGACAACACCCAGCCCCTGCTGGTAGCCGGTCAGGGTAAACAGGATAAAGGCCAGCAGATGAAAAAAAACAGCCAGTCGAAAGGCATTGGTACGGCCAAGCGATGCAGGCATGGAATAAAGTCCGGCCTTCCGGTCAAATTCGGCATCCAGGCAGGCATAGATACAGTCAAATCCGGCCACCCAGAACAAAACACCGAGGGAGAGTACCCAGGGATAATCGGACAGGGAACCGGCCACGGCCACCCAGCCGCCCAGGGGAGAAATAGCGAGGGCCACGCCGAGTACCAGATGACAGAGCCAGGTAAAACGCTTGGTCAGGGAATAAATAAAGGTAAGTGACAGGGCAAAGGGTGCAATGATCAGGGCCAGGGGATTAAGCATCCGGCAGGCCAGAAAGAACAGGAGGGAAGAAACAATGACCATGAGCCAGGATTCGATCATACTGACATCACCTGCCGGGATGGCCCGTTGCCTGGTTCGGGGATTAGCCGCGTCAAAACGATAATCGACAATACGGTTAAAGGTCATGGCCGCGGTTCGGGCTCCGACCATGGCAAGGGTCACCCAGGCAAAAACCGTGAATGAGGGTATGCCCCGAGCGGCAAGAAAAGCCCCCATAAAGGCAAAGGGCAAGGCAAAAACCGTGTACTTGAACTTGATCATTTCAAGCATGATTCCCAGTTTTTTCAACATATCAGACTCCCTGCCAGCGGGGAAGACCGGGGACATGCAACCCGATCTGATCACAGATCCGACCGGCAAACTGGCCGGCCATGGTCTCCAGATCTGCAGGTCGTAAATAAAAAGAGGGCATGGGCGGACAGATAACCGCACCGGCATCAAGCAGGGTCAGCATATTGGTCAAATGGGTCCGGTTCAGGGGAGTTTCCCGAACAGCCAGGACCAGGGGACGCCGTTCCTTCAGACTCACATCGGCGGCCCTGTGAATCAGGTTAGCGGAATATCCAGCGGCAATGGCCCCTAAGGTACCGGTGGTACAGGGCAGGATAACCATGGCGTCATAACACGATGATCCCGAGGCAACGGGTGCCGTGAAATCATCAACTGCACACCAGCGTCGTACTCCGGGCAGATCCTGGTACTGGAGATCTTTTTCCAGCTTCAGCACCTTTTTCCCGCAATTGGAGATGATGGCATCAACCTCGACATTCTGCCGGGCAAGCAGCTCCAGAAAGGCAGAAACATAGAGCATACCGGAAGCCCCGGTTATAGCCAGGATGATACGACGCGGCTTCATGATACCCTACTTCACCCCGACATAAAGAGAGACAATGCCAAAAGTCATGGGTTTGCGCTCCACATGGGAAAATCCCGCCCTACGCATCATGGCCAGCAACTCCTCGGGTTCATAAAAATCGGCAATGGATGATGCCAGGTATTCATAGGCCTCCTTATCACCTGAAACCATGCCTGCCACTGCGGGCAGAACCTTGTTCAGGTAAAAATTATAGACCGGTTTTACGATCAGGTTGGTGGGCCTCGAAAACTCGAGGATCAACAACTTGCCGGTGGGTTTCAACACCCTGTACATTTCGTTCAGTCCCTGCTGGGTTCGGGCAAGATTACGGACACCAAAGGCCACCGTACATCCCCAGAAGGTATCCGAAGGGGCGGGAATCTGTTCACCATCGCCACAAACAGGAAAAATGCGCGGTTTACGATGATCATCAGGTAATGCCTTAACCCCTGCCCGTAACATATCCTCGCAAAAATCAAGGGCCAGAACCAACCGCTGGCTGGCCTGCCGGGTAAGTTCGAGGGAAAGAGGCAGGGTGCCTGCGCAGAGATCAAGAACCTGGCCGGCGGGAAACTCCTGCAGCAACCGGGTTGTTTTCCAACGCCAGTAACGATCAATCTGCATGGAGAGCAGGGAATTGAGCAGATCATACCTCGGGCTGATGGCGGAAAATTTTTCCCGTACAAATTTCTTTTTTTCGTCAGGCTGCCGGATTGTCATAATTATTTCGGGTGTCGTATTTCGCGGTACCCGGTAAACGGTTAACAGTATTGAATTATTATAAAAAAAACTTCAGAGGCAATGCCGCCTTATCGGCTTCACCACGCTGAATAAGCAGGGTAAAAAACTTTTCCAGGGCCTGCTGTTTTTCCGAACCAAGATCATACTGCATGGCCCGCAGATACAGGGAACACGCATCGCAATCCATGGGAATCCGCCGGGCTACCCGGTCACAGATTTCCGGCAAGCGTTGCAGTCCCTGACCACGGCAGGCAAGCAGGGTTTCGCGAATTTCCCGGACAATGTCCTCGTCTGAACCTAAAAATTCCTCGCGCACGGCACAGACGGCAAAGACAAAGGGCAGGCCGGTCTGCCTGTTCCAGAATTCGGCCAGGTCCATCTGCACAGAATAGCGGTTTTCCATCTTCAGCCGCAGGGCCTCATCACCAATGGCCAGGATTGCTGCCGGTTCAGTGCCTGGTTCACGGGAACCGAAGACCTCACCGCTGCTGTACAGTGGTTTCACTCCCAAAAACTCTTCAAGGATAATCCGCAGCAGAC
>WFRY01000003.1 GCA_015486315.1 Desulfobulbaceae bacterium | reverse complement strand
CCTTTTGTACCTCATCTGTACCTGTATCTCTGGTACTTCACAAGGACCATTTTTTGTAACTATTCAGGTGAGTGCAGCTGAACAGTTACCCATTTTTTTTGCATTCAGCCCCTCTGGAGTATATGATAAGAAATAAATATTCTTATTTTACATTGTGTTTTATCCACAAACCCTTTTCCACTGCAGAGGAAATTAATGTTGCAGCGTCGACATCAGACATGGAAAGTTTTTTTCCTCCTTCTGCTCTGCAGCTCTCTGATGTCATCAATATCCGGATGTAACGACCCGGAAGAACGTGATTTCACAAAAGACAGGCAGCAACCGACCAGCACCTCCGCCTCTCCAACCTTTCAGGAATCTCCGGCCTTAAGCGATCTCGTACAGCAGGACAAGCTCCCCCCGGTTGCAGAAAGGATGCCGGTAAACCCCATGGTGGTTAAGACCGTTGAACGGATTGGTCGGTACGGAGGTACCTGGCACCGTGGTTTTTTAGGCAACCGGGATCAGGCAGGCTTTATCCGCACCCTTGGTTACGAAAATCTCATGCGCTGGAACCCGGAATGGACCCGACCGGTTCCAAATGTTGCCCAGAGTGTTTCGGTCAGCAAAGATGCCTCCACCTACACGTTTTATCTGCGCAAAAACATGCACTGGTCCGACGGTGCCCCCTTTACCGCCGATGACATCATGTTCTGGTATGAGGATATTTTACAAAATCCTGATTTCCCGGACAGTACGCCGCGCTGGCTTGCAGAAGGGCGTGAATCCCTGAAGGTTATCCGGGTTGATACCTTCACTGTCAAATTTCAACTGCAGCATCCCGACGGTCTGCTTCTACAGAAACTTGCTCATCCAACCAGCGCTGACCCCACTGCTTTTCCCCGCCATTATGTCAAACAGTTCCTGCCTCAATATAATGCTGATCTGGATTCCCTGATTAAAGAGGAGGGCGCCTCTGACTGGCGGGAATTGTTTGAAAAAAAAGTCGGAAAAATAACCAGAGCTTCCATTGACCACCCGTCTCGCTGGAAAAATCCCGACCTTCCTGTTCTCTACGCGTGGCAACTGAAAAACGGGTACGGACCGGATGCGGATGTGGTCATTGCCGAGCGCAATCCGTGGTACTGGAAAATAGATCTGGATGGAAACCAGCTCCCCTATATTGATCAAATCGTTTTTAAACGGGCGATGTCGGCAAACGACCTGCTTGACTGGGCTGTTCTGGGGCAGCTGGACATGCAGATACGCCATGTGGCCGTGGAAAAAAATCGAAGTGTCCTGGCCTTGAGTGCCGAAAAAAATGGCTACCATTTTTTCCAGACCAGTGATGCCGGGGCAAATGTGGCCGCAATCAGCCTTAATCTGCTTGATCCGGATCCGGTTCTGCGGGAGCTCTTCCAGAATAAAAAATTTCGTATGGCCCTGTCTCATGCCCTGGATCGGGAGAAAATTATCAGGGATCTCTATCCCGGGCATATTGCAAGCCAGGTCGCTCCGCAACCGGAATCTCCCCTGTATAATAAAGAGCTTGCCCGGCAGTATCTCTTATTTGATCGGCCCCTGGCCAACACTCTGCTGGATGAAACAGGCATAAAAAGGCGTGATCAGGACGGGATTCGCCTGATGAAAGATGGTCGTCGCCTCTCATTTACCATGGAGACACCGAGAATCTATCCTGATTTACCCCAGCTCATGAAAAAATATGTGGCTCCGGCCTGGAAAGAGATCGGGGTTGAGCTCAAGGTTGTGAAGGAAAAGCGGAGCCTCTTTTACGCCAACAAGGAAGCCAACCGACACCATGCAATAGTCTGGCGGGGCGAGGGAGGTCTGGATGTCATTTTATCCCCACGCTATTATTTTCCTTCCTCTGAGGAATCAAACTACGCGGTACCGTGGGGATACTGGTATGCAGAACCGCAATCACCCCTGGCCCAGGAACCACCGCCTGTGGTTAAAAAACAAATGGAACTTTACCGAAAACTGACCGCAACTGCCGACCCCGATCAGCAGCATCTGCTCATGGAAAAAATCCTCGAGATCAGTCAAAAACAGTTCTATGTAATAGGTATCTGCAGATCTACCGGAGGGTATGGAATCTCTACCAATACCTTCCATAACATTCCTCAATCCATGCCCACGTCCTGGACCTATCCCAACCCGGCACCGACCAATCCCGCCCAATATTTCATCACTGCCGATAAATGAGTATTGAGGCAGGCGGAAAGCAAAAGGGGGCTTTTTACAAAGCGCTGCCCTGCAAAATCGGGTTGATCATAATTGGGGCTCAGCTCATTGTCTTTGCCGTTATAGGATGGATTTACTCGCAACAGTATGGAAATGAACTCTCCCGGCAGATTCTCAACAGGGCCAGACTTCCCTCTGAACTGATGAGCAGGGGCCTGCTCGGTATTGAGGCCTTGAATGATCGAAATACCATGGAAGAGCTGCTCAAGGAAAAGCTTGAGAAGGGGCTGGTGGTCGGCCTGAATCGAATTGTTTTCAGTTCCGTGAACAGTAGGGATCCAGGCAAACCACTGGCAGAGATTGAGGATATCGATAAGACCCTTTTCAACTTTCAGAATCCTGCCGCTGTCTTCACGCACAAGAATAACGCCCTGATTGCCGTAACTCCGGTGTATGGTTCCGACGGACGCACCCCCCGTTTTTTTACCTACCTGCAGCTGTCAACCTCTGCAGTCACTGCAAAACAAAATCAATTTCTGCTGTTGTTTCTCTTCGGCTCACTGGCAGCAGTCGCCTGTACCTCGGTAATTATTCTGGTTTCCTTTAGATATTTATTCAGCAGACGCCTGAATGGATTGCTGAACATGGTGAACAGGGTTAAAAGCGGTGAACTCTCTGCCCGCAACCACAGTCGTCCGGCTGAAGATGAACTGGGCCTGCTCCAGCAGGGGGTCAACAGTATGGCCGTAGAGCTGGAAAAGAATGTGACTTTTCTTGAGCAGCAGGTCAGCGAGCGTACAGACCACCTGAAAACAGCTGCGCAACTGGTTGAGCACCTGAACAGCATCCATGACCTGGATTCTCTGCTCACAATGGCGGTGCAGCAGCTTCAGCAGCGATTTTCCTATTACCAGGTGCATATTTTTTTAAAACAGGACGATACGCTGGTTCATAGAGCAGGCTATCCTGAGTATATTTTGACCCATGACTTCCTGCCTCTACATACTGAAACCAGCCTTGTTGCCAGGGCGGCCGAAACCGGAAAGGTAGTCGTTGTCAACGATGTCCGCACGGTAACCAACCGATTACGGGAACCGGAGATGCCTGACGGATTGTCGGAGATCAGTATTCCTATTATCCATGAGGGCAGGGTTCTCGGCGTCCTGGATATTCAACATCGGGAAGCAGGGAAGATTAATGAAGGTGATGTCAGTCTGCTCCGCTCTCTGACCGGCCATCTGGCCGTGGCACTGGATAATGTCCGTCTGATTGGAGAGTTGCAGGAGCAGAGCCTGAAACTCAGGCAGGCCAATGAACAGCTTGAGGAACGGGTTTCTCAGAGAACCAGCGAACTGGTGTCGTCAAACATTAAACTGCAGACGGAAATCGAGGAAAGACGGGTCGTTGAGGACCAACTGCGACAGGCACAGAAGGTGGAGGCTCTGGGACGGCTGACGGGTGGAGTTGCTCATGATTTTAATAACATACTTACGGTTATCCTCGGGAACTGTGATCTGCTGCTTCAATCGGCAGAGATCCCGGAAAACAAGATCGAACGATTACAACAGATACATGCCGCCGGCCGTCAGGCCGCAGCCTTGACAAACCAGCTGCTGGCCTTCAGCAGACAGCAGGTTCTGATGCCGACCACCCTCAACCTGAATGACATTATTACAGAACTGCAAAAGATGCTTAAACGGCTGTTGGGGGAAAATATTGTACTTGAAACAGACCTGGCTCCGGATCTGGCCCCTGTTCATGTAGATCGCAGTCAGATTGAACAGATTCTGATGAACCTGACGGTAAATGCCGCCGATGCAATGGACGGGGGGGGGCATTTACAGATAGAAACAACCAATGTCTCTCTGAACAGGGACACCATAAAGACTTTGCCCGGAATACAACCCGGTGCCTATGTCTGCCTGAAAATCAGAGATACGGGAAACGGTATTTCGGCGGAAATACTGGAGCGGATCTTTGATCCTTTTTTCACCACCAAAAAACTTGGAGAAGGTACCGGGCTTGGACTCTCAACGGTTCACGGTATTGTCAAGCAGAGCGGAGGGGCCATTACTGCAGAAAGTACTGAAAACCAGGGCACACTTTTTTCCATTTACTTTCCCCGGGCAACGAAACAGGATAAGCAGCAGGTTGAGACGAATCAATCCGACCTGCAGCTGCTCAAAGGCTCGGAAACTATCCTGCTGGTTGAAGATGAATCCATGGTACGGGAGGTGGCAAGGGTGGTGCTCAGCGATCTGGGATACGCTGTTCTGGAAGCGGAGAATGGAGCAGAGGCGCTGAAACTGGCGGCGGAAACAACAAAGAAAATTGACCTGCTGCTAACCGATATCAGGATGCCGGGATCACTGAACGGATTTGATCTGGCAGACACTCTTATTACCGCCAACCCACAGCTCAAAATTCTGTTTATGTCAGGCTATATCGACGTTGAGCTTAAAAAGCGGAAAAAATCAGGTTTTATTCAGAAACCTTTCACTCTTGACACCCTGTCGCTTAAGGTACGGGAAGTACTGGATGCCTGAGCCCTGGATTCTATCCGGAGAGGGGGTGTAACCCCTGCCGCCGGGTTTGCAATCCAGGACGGCAATCCGGTAATCATGCGGGAGGAGCGTGGCGGATATGAAAACAGAGTGGAAAGCTGGGTACCCATGATTCATCTTTATTGACAGATAGACAATTTAACTCTATGATTATATTTGATAAGAGTAGATGTCGGGGTTGTTTAATATTTTATTGGGAGGGAAGCATGAAGTATCTAAGTTTTGCGTTATGTTCACTGGCATTACTGTCCTTTGCACTGCCGGCGCAGGCTGTACCTTCAAAATGCGAGGAGTGTCATGCCACACTGACACCGGGGATTGTCAAGGATTTCAACAGGGGAGTTATGGCGGAAACCATGACCTGTGCCGACTGTCATGGTGAAGACCATATGAGTGCCGACGATGCGGATAAGGCAAAGCTGCCGACCATCGCCACCTGTCAGGAATGTCATGAAGATCAGGCCGCACAGTACCTGAGCGGAAAGCATGCCAAAGGACTTCTCCCGATCACCGCCTTTCCCGGGTTCGCCCATCAACAGCCCACAGCATTTATTGCCGGTCAGAAGGGTTGCAACGGCTGCCATAACCTCGGTATTGTTGATGAAGAAACCAAGCATCAGGGGCTGGCTGGTGAGTTCAGGGCCCATTATAAATACGGTATGGATTGCCAGAATTGCCATACCAGGCATGCTTTTTCCAAGGCCGAGGCCCTGGAGCCTGAGGCCTGTGAGCAGTGCCACACCGGCTTTGACCATGCGCAGTGGGAGATGTGGAATGGTTCAAAACACGGTGCAGCCTACATGACCGACAAAAAGGCTCACAGGGGCCCGACCTGTCAGGACTGTCATATGGCGGGCGGTAACCATAAAGTTATGACCGCATGGGGATTTCTGGCCCTCAGGCTACCTGAAAAAGATGCCGAGTGGATGGGCTACCGAGCCTCCATTCTCAAGGCTCTGGGCGTGCTGGATAAGGACGGCCAGCCGACGGCCAGGCTTGATGTCGTAAAGGCTGCGGATATGGCGCGATTAACGGAAGAGGCGTTTAATGAGCAGCGGGACGCGATGATTACGACCTGTAAAGAGTGTCACAGTGAAACCTATGTCAAAGAGAACTTTGCCAATGCCGACCAGATGATCAAGGCGGCCGATAAAGTTTTCGCCGAAGCCATTGAGCTTGTGGCCAAGCTCTATCAGGACGGGATTCTTCAATCTACGACCAATCAGGCAACGTTCCCCTACCCGGACCTGCTGACCTTTTACGAGGTCGACAGCCAGATGGAAGAACTGCTGTATGAAATGTTCATGGACTTCAGAATGAAGACATACCAGGCCTCTTTTCATCTCATGCCCGATTATACCACCTGGTACGGCTATGCAAAGCTGAAAGAAACCCTGGTAGAGATGAAGGATCTGGATAAACAGCTGAGAATGGCAAAAGGAGCTGACAAAGCAGCCGGCGAGTAAGCGGCAATCATAAACGAAAGACGTTCAGCCCTGGTCTAAAACCGGGCCTGAAAAGTGAGGGGTGCCGGTTTTGATCGTTGTTTGACAACATTAAAACCATGGAGGTACCCCTCATTTTTGTTTCTGATTACCCGCAATGTTTAGCCATTAACAAATTCCTGGATCCCCGATAACAACACTCGGGGATGACGAGGAATCGACAGCTTTCTGCTGGAGCAGGCTTGCAGCCTGGTCCTCATGTTTCTGACAAAGTTGTCGTATGCCCAGCAGTTCAGCAAATCCGATTAATTTGTTATAAACCCATGATTCAATCTACAAGATTGAACCAGCAGAAGTG
>WFRY01000002.1 GCA_015486315.1 Desulfobulbaceae bacterium | reverse complement strand
TGGTTGTGCTAACCTAAAATTGATCAGAAAAGAGGTGTTGTGCTAACCGAAAATTGACCACCCCGAGCGTAGCATTTTCCCTGTATATAGTAGGGCAAAAACCATAACACAGGGAGGAGAGGATTTGCTCAAAATGGATCAATATGAATTTATGAGGACAGCCCATCGGGTGTATGGCAAAAACATCAGCGAGTTGTCGAGAATGACAGGGCATTCGCGCAACACAGTGAAGAAGGCGTTGCGTGGAGAACCTTGGGGCTACGGTGAACGTCAGAAGCAACCGTTTCCTGTTTTAGGCCCGTATCTGGAGACCATTGACAGCTGGCTGGTGGCAGACAGGGAGGTGCCGAAGAAACAGCGCCATACTTCCCGGCGTATTTATCATCGTCTTGTGGGGGAGCATGGCTACAAGGGAAGCGAATCGACAGTCCGGCGTTATGTGAGTATGGCGAAAGTGAAGCTGGGCCTGGATCGTCCTGGGGCGTTTATTCCCTGCGATCCGGAAGCCGGTTTCGAGGCCGAGGTCGACTGGGGTGCGGCCACGGCAGAGATTGGTGGCATGAGGCAGACGATCAAGATATTCTGTATGCGCTCCAAGTATTCGGGCAAGCATTTTGTCCGTGCCTACCCATGTGAGCGTCAGCAGGCCTTTTTTGATGGCCATCTGCATGGTTTCCAGTTTTTTGGCGGCATTTTCCCCGTTCTGATCTATGATAACCTGACCACTGCGGTGCGAAAAGTTTTGCAAGGTCGCAATCGTATTGAGCAGGAGTCCTTTGTTAAATTCCGGGCCTACCACAGCTTTGAGGCCCGTTTCGCCAACCCGGCTGCGGGTAATGAAAAGGGTGGGGTTGAAGGACTTGTGGGTTTTTCTAGACGCAACTACCTGGTTCCGATCCCTTCGGTAGAGAGCCTGGAGGAACTCAACAGGAAGCTGTTAGAGCAGTGTCAATCCTATGGCGGACATACTATCTCTGGCCGGGACCACACGGTAGAAGAACTTTTTGAAATGGAGAAGGATCAGCTGCTTGCCCTGCCCAAGCACGTCTTCAGTAACCAGTTGTGCTTAAGCGGCAAGGTGGACAAATTCGGGACCGTGATAGTGGACAAGAACCGCTACTCTGTTCCGACCAATCATGCTGGCCAGAGCGTAAGCGTACTGGTGGGTGTGGATCGGGTAACCATTTATCTTAAAAGCAGGAAGCTTGCCGAACATGAACGTGTGTACGGCAACAACAAGTGGCAGCTGGATCCTGATCATTACCTGGATTTGCTCCAGAAGCGGCCCATGGCCTTTGACAGTGCCAGATCCATGCGCCAGTGGCGGGCAAGATGGCCGGTCTGTTATGAGAGTCTTCTGGAGCGATTTCAACAGGCTCAGGGGGAAACCCGTGGAATCAAGGATTTTATAACGGTCCTGATGCTGCACCGCCGTTATAAGCCCCCTGAGGTTGAAGCAGCCGTGGAACTGGCCCTGGAGCAGGGGCTCAGTTCCAGCGAGGGAGTCCGTCATCTGCTCATTTATGCCAATGACTCCCCGATGGAGATAATTCCACTGGAAGGCTGGGAGTCCATTGCCCCTGCCGACGTCCGCCAATATGGGCAGTTGGGAGGTGTGCAATGAACGAGACAGGCCTGTTTGAGCTCAAGGCAAACTTTAAAGACCTGAAGCTATCTGCCATGGCCCGTGAGCTGGAACCCATTCTGCGACAGGCCAGGGACTCCGGCATGGGGTATGATGATCTACTCATTGATCTGACCCGGCTGGAGATAGCCTCCCGTGCTGCCAACCGTTTGAAACGCAGGATCCGTGAGGCCAGGTTCCCACTGCTCAAGCCCCTGGAGACCTTTGACCTGTCGGCAGTGCCGGAACTGGACATCAGGCTATTCAGGGAGTTGATCGCCTGCGAGTACATTCGGGAACACCGAAATGTGATTTTTCTTGGTAAAAGCGGGACCGGCAAGACCCATATGGCCACGGCACTTGGGCTGGAGGCCTGTAAAAATAACAACCGAACCCGCTTTGTGACCTGCTACGGCCTGGTCAACGAACTCATCGAGGCCCGGGAAGAACGTGATCTGCAGCGGTTGCTGAAACGGTACAGCCGTTACGACCTCCTGATCCTTGACGAGCTTGGGTACATCCCTTTTTCCAAAGAAGGAGCGGAACTGCTCTTCCAGGTTCTTGCCGAGCGCTACGAAAAGGGCTCTGTGATGATTACCAGCAATCTCGGCTTTGCCGACTGGACCCAGGTTTTTGGAGATCAGGCCATGACTGCGGCCTTGCTGGATCGACTTACCCACAAGGCCAGGATTATCAACTGCAACTGGGATAGCTACCGCCTGAAGCAGAGTCTTGACGGTCGTCGCTCAACCAAAGGGGGAGAGTAATGGAAATAACAACGTACAGCCCTGACAAAGGCAGGTTGGTGACCGTTCAGGTCCAATATACTTCTGCCAATACCACATGGTTTGAAGAGGATGATCCTGAGGGTGTTTACTCGATAACGGATATCGATGGTGATCTCCTGATTCAGGAGCCGGGATACCATACTCCCCTGCTGATCCAGGGACTGTCAAGGGCGGCAATCAATCATAGCAGGGATAAGGCGAGGGAACTGATCAACCTGAACAAGTAACAAGGTAACAGAAAAAAACAAGCGGCGGCCACCCAGGCCCCGGCCGG
>WFRY01000001.1 GCA_015486315.1 Desulfobulbaceae bacterium | reverse complement strand
ATGATGCGTAATCTGGATTGAGATGACTGTTTGGCCGCTTTTTCTAGTAACGATTTCCAGCCTGTGTCAATTAAATTAAAATTGTTGTTCATTATCTCTACTCTCAGAATACTTACTGTCCAATCATACAGTTAAGCCCATACTGCTTTTTAAAAGGTTGCTGATGAAATCAATAAGCCTTTGATTTCCGATAACAAAATTCTTGTGTATCATTCGAAAAACAATATTGGCTGCCGCCTCGGCCTGACGGCTTTTGCTGGCAGCTCTGTATTGAACAGGATCAATACCATCGGCCACCAGGGCTTTGGCTTTATCACGTTGTACACGGGCTTTTTTCAGACTGATAGCGGGGTACGCCCCATGGCAAAGGTTTTTCGTTTGCCATAAAGAATATAATTGAGTTACAGGACGACGTCGGACTGCCATGAAGAAACAACTGGCGGAGGGACAGGGATTCGAACCCTGGGTGGGCGTAAACCCACAACGGTTTTCGAGACCGTCCCGTTCAGCCGCTCCGGCATCCCTCCGTTCGTTCTCTTATTACCTGTAAATCCGGAATTCGTCAAGCAGGGGACGGTTGACAACGAAATAAATAAATATTATTATCAGAAATAACCATCCATCCAACCTTCCCACGTGAGGAAACTATGATTCGATTGCAGACTGCTCTTTCAGCCGCCCTGTTGCTTTTATTATCAATGCCGATACTGCTCTCAGGATGTGCTACCATGGGGCCAGGCATAGAAAAGCCGACCATCTCGGTTACCGACCTCCAGTTGCAGGAGGTGAAGGCATTGGAAGCCATTTTCATGCTGGAACTGCGGGTTATGAATCCAAATGATTTCCCGCTGGACATTCGTGGCATCAACTGTGACCTGAAACTCGACGGCAAGCGGTTTGCAACCGGGCTCAGCGATATCCGCCAGGAGGTGCCCCCATTCGGTACAGCCACGGTTCCGGTGACTGTTTATGCCTCCATGTTCGACATGGTAAGTTCCGTTATCCAGATGCTGCAGGACGTTGATCAACAGAGAGGTCCTGCTCAACCGCTTCACTATGAACTGGCCGGAAAAGTCAGGTTAGGTAACCATGGAGGCACCCGCTCCGTTCCCTTCCTGTCGGAAGGCGAAATTAACCTGGGCGGCCGGAACCATTGATCAGCATCAGCGCTCCACGGACACCCTGCTGCAAACGTACTCAAACCCTTCGATATACAGGGCACAGCAGGGCGTCCCTGCAACGCTTACATTCCGAGGTGTCAGTCAGCTCTTTACCTTTCGGTACACGGCAAGGAGGATAACAGCGCCGGCAACGGCAACAAAAAAACTGCCGATATTAAACCCGGTAACCGGGCCCAGGCCGATAAATGAGCCTAAAAAACCACCAATCACGGCACCGACAATGCCGATAAGCGTGGTGACGAAAAAACCGCCCGGATCATCACCCGGCATAATGAATTTAGCCAGTGCACCGGCAATCAGGCCAAAAATAATCCATGATATAATTCCCATTTTGTACTCCTTGTGGTTTGAATTACAGGTTAACTCCGCTGCCGAACTTCTTATAATTTCTTCGCATTGAAGGTATTACAACTGTTGATGTCTCCGGTTTCAAAACCGTGGTTAAACCAGCGAACCCGTTGAGCGGAACTGCCGTGGGTAAAGGAATCCGGCGTTACGTAACCACGGGCCTGTTTCTGCAGACGATCATCACCAATATTACTGGCTGCGTTCAGGGCTTCCTCAATATCACCGGGTTCCAGAATAGCGTGCATCCGGTCTGCCCGGTTGGCCCAGACACCGGCAAAACAGTCGGCCTGCAACTCCAACCGTACCGAAACCTTGTTAAAATCTTTTTTGGAAAGCTTACGGCGGGCCTGGTCCACCTGATCACTGATACCCAGCAGTTTCTGGACATGGTGACCAATTTCGTGGGCAACAACATAGGCACGGGCAAAATCGCCGGGGGAGTGAAGCTGTTTCTGCAGATCCTTATAAAAAGAGAGATCAATATATACCTTACGGTCGCCGGGACAGTAAAAAGGCCCCGTGGCAGCCTGGGCATAACCGCAGGCCGACTTCACCGAACCACTGAACAGGACCAGTGTCGGTTCCTGGTACGTTTTTCCATTCTCACTGAGCACCTGACTCCAGACGTCTTCGGTGTCGGCAAGGACCACGGCAACAAACTCCGCCTGTTCCTGCTCCTCAGGAGTAGCCTGATACGGCTCGGAAGTCTGCGTTGCCGGACTGTTGCCCTGTACCGCATTGCCAATATTCATGATAAGGGAGGGATCTATATTAAAAAAATACATGCCTGCCAGGGCAAGAAGCATAATACCAATTCCTCCGCCCTTGGCACCTCCCGGGATACGTCGGCCACGGCGATCTTCAACATTTGTACTTCTTCTGCTATCTTTCCAGCGCATAATCGACTCCTGAAATGACTTTTTATAGATTGCTCAACTTGACACTCTAAAAGAAGTGGTTATTTTGAAAGCGTCAAGTAATTTGTACTTGTAGTCAAAATAATTATTACCATCTTTTGAAACAGGAGACAAGAAAATGAAAAAAATTCTCGTATCAGCTGCAGCTCTGGCCATACTTTCCGTACCGATGACTTCCATGGCCGCCGGTGACAGCGTCTATCTGAAGGGCAATGTAGGTGTAGGTATGGCAATGGATTCCGACATTGACAACATGCCGGAGAATGCAGGTACGGCAAAGATGACCTTTGACAGTGGTTTTATTGGAACCGCTGCCCTGGGTTATGATTTCGCCGGTCCGTTCCGCGCTGAAGCTGAGTACGGATGGCAGAAAAACGATATCGACACCCTGTCATATCGCAATAGAATCGGTAACTTTAACCAGGGCGACCTGACGACCCAGTCCATTATGGCTAACGGTTACTTCGATGTTGACACAGGATCCCCCTGGAGCCCCTATGTCGGTGCAGGTATCGGTTGGGCCAAGGTTGATCTCAGCACTCCGGCACTGCCCCTTGGTGACAATGACGACGTCTTTGCCTACCAGCTGATGGCCGGTGTTTCTTATAACTTCAGTGACCAGCTGGCAATTGATGCCCAGTACCGGTTTTTCGATACCCAGGATGCAACCATCCAGGGTGCCGACTTCGGTATGACAAGCAATGACCTGATGCTTGGTATTCGTTACACCTTCTAAGAAGGCACTGCCATAAACCGGTGAACTAACCGGAATGACAGCATAAGGCACTGGAGAATCCTTCAGTGCCTTTTTTATTGCCCACAGGAAATATCTCCTCTGCGCAGCCTGATATTTTCACGTTGACATCGCCCACCTGTGCAATAGAGTATAAAAAGACGGAAATTTTACAGGGGAGGATGAAAAATGCTGACGGAAAAGCAAGGTGAAATCCTGCTCAGGCTTGCACGCCGGACTATTGAAGAACAGCTGGGAATGGAACCGACGACAGCTGTACAGCCGGAAGAACTCGCCGACCCGGAACTGAGGCAGCATAACGGGGTATTTGTCACCCTGAACAAACAGGGTGCACTGCGAGGGTGTATCGGCAGTCTGCTGGGGGTGGAATCCATTGTTGACGGGGTCCGCAGGCATGCGGTCAATGCAGCTCTGCATGACCATCGTTTTCCCATGGTAAGTGCTGATGAGGTGCAGGATCTCCGGATTGATATTTCCATACTTACCCCACCGCAGAACCTGGAATACAGCGACGGCAATGACCTGGTACATAAACTTCGTCCCCATGTCGACGGGGTCATTTTAAAGGCGCCGGGCGGTGCCGGAGCAACTTTTCTCCCCCAGGTCTGGGAACAGCTGCCGATCCCGGAGATGTTTCTTGACCACCTCTGCCTCAAGGCCGGACTGGCAAAGGACAGCTGGCGATCAGGCGACCTGACCGTCCAGACGTACCAGGTTATCCATTTCGAAGAATAAGGGAACTCTTAACGTAACTGGTTACAGTCCTTTGTTTTTCCCACATTAAGGGTTCAATCAAAAATAACTTCGTAGAAATGTGTAGACAATGTGACATATATTTGGTCGATCTGATTGAGTGAAACCGCAAGCGTAGCAGGGCTACGTTGAGGATTTCGCGATTGAAGAGCGGCCGAAGATATGTTGCAGTGTCTACACAGAATGTGAAGTTATTTTTGATTGCACCCTAAGATGCATAGGGGTGAGTAGTTACCTCTTAACCAACAATATTGAATGTCGAATACAAAAGTGCAGACCGTTAAAGTAAAAGAAATCATACTGTCGCCCGGGCTTTCACAGGAGATCGAAGAAATTTACCAGGGTATGCAGGCCGCATATGAAGGTATTGCCGAGCAGATACCACTGACCTGCGAAGGCTGTCCCGACAACTGCTGCGACTCCTATTTTCAGCACCATACCTACAGTGAATGGGCATACCTCTGGCAGGGGCTCAGAAAACTTGATGATGAGACCCTGAACAAAATTACCGAACGGGCAAAGGCGTATATCCGGCAGAGCAGCGATGTACTGGCGGAAGGCAAACGACCGCAGATTATGTGCCCGCTCATCAACGAAGACGGGTTATGCGGCCTGTACCGGCACCGGATGCTGGTCTGTCGGATGCACGGTGTTCCCGCCACCTTGACCCGTCCGGATGGCCGGTCCATGCGCTTTCCGGGCTGTTTTCGCTGCCAGGAAATCGTGGATGAAAACTATACACAGGAAACCGATGCCCCGGCCATGGAGCGTACCCTGCTCTTTCGCAGGCTGGCGGCCCTGGAATCGCGCCTCATGGGCGATCGCCGTCATCTCTATCCCCGCTTGAAAAAAACCATTGCCGATATGATCGTGGAAGGGCCTCCGGCCATTGACCTTCCCCATTGCGAGCGCTGATTTTCCATCCATGCTCCAGCTTATCCAGAAAACCTGTGACCAGGTGCAAAACGGTCATTCCCTTGACCGGCAAACGGCCCGACACCTGTCCATCTCTCCGGATGTTCAAGCCCTGTGGTCTACGGCTGATGCAATCCGTCACCATTTCAGGGGCGACCGCTTTCACCTCTGCTCAATCATCAACGCACGGAGCGGTAACTGCTCGGAAAACTGCCGGTTCTGTGCCCAGTCCGCCCGCTACCAGACAGGGGTAAAGACCTACGAAACCATTGATTACAACCAGGCCATGACTATTGTCGAAGACAATGATAATCATGGCGTAGATCGTCTCTCCCTGGTGACCAGCGGCCGATCCGTCGAACGAAAAGCCCTGCAGCAGATGGCGGTGCTCTATGATGAAATCAGCCGGAAAACAGGGATGGACTGCTGTGCATCCATGGGGTTTCTTGACCGGTCCAGGGCAAAACAACTGGCGGCCATGGGGGTCAGTCGTTACCACTGCAACTTAGAGGCAGGCAAAGACTATTTCCCGCAGATATGCACCACTCATTCATGGCAGGAAAAAGTTGACACCCTGGAAATAGCCCGTGCAGCAGGAATGTCGCTCTGCTCCGGCGGCATCATCGGGATGGGTGAATCCATGGACGACCGAATCGACCTTGCCCTTGACCTGCGTCGGCTCGGCATCAAATCAATTCCCGTCAACATCCTCTCTCCCATCCCCGGTACACCGCTTGCCGGGCTGAAACCATTACCTCTCCAGGAAGTGTTGACCACCATCGCCCTTTTCCGGTTCATCAATCCCGACGCTGTCATCCGGATGGCCGGGGGCAGGCAACAGCTCGGGAGCGACCAGTACCGCTGCTTTGCAGCCGGTGCCAACGGGGCAATTACCGGTAACTTTCTGACCACCAGCGGCAGTTCAACTGCCCATGACATTCAACAGCTTACGGCCATGGGATTTACCTTTAACAGAACAGGGCAGGAGTGAAAATTCTCGCTATTTCCGATATTGAAGTCCGGGAACTGCAGGACCAATTTGATCCTGATCTTTTTCAGGGAGTTGACCTGATCTTTTCCTGTGGCGATCTACCGCCGGAATACCTGACCCGGATTCGGGCACGACTGGAGGCCCCGCTTTATTACATTCTGGGCAACCACGACCTGCGCTATGGACAAAGTCCGCCCGTGGGGTGTACGAATTTAAGCTTTACAACAGCGCGGGAAGGAGAGCTCAAGTTACTGGGCCTGTCAGGTTCAAGATGGTATAACGGCGGTAAAAATCAATACCATGAAACTGAAATGCGTATGCTTATCTGGAAGCTGTATTTTGCCGTCTGGAGGCAGCAGGGGGTTGATATTGTTCTGGCCCATGCTCCGCCGCGCCATGTGCACGATGCTGAAGACCGGTGCCACCGCGGGTTCAAATTTTTTCATAACCTGATCAACCGGTTTCAACCTCCGTATTTTCTCCATGGCCACATCCATGCCCATTTCAATACGGATCAGAGTCGAATCACCCGCATAGACGATACCCGGGTCATCAACTGCTGTGGCTACTATGTTTTCCAGACCTGACTTCCTCAATACCCTGAGCGGCAGCAATAAAAACGCTCCCCGGCGTTTTGATGAAGTGCGGGAGGCGGAACAGGCCTCGGAAACCGTTGATCGCGGTTCCGGCCAGGTTCCGGTTGCCGGAATTGTCGGCACGGTTGGCCGCTACCGTGACTTTGACGGCAAATTCAGGGCCCGCAACCGGGGCGGTGAGGCCAGATTTCAAAAAATTCTTGCCGCCATGCAGAGCGGGGTCCAGCTGCCACCGGTGTCCCTGTACCAGATCAAGGACGACTTTTTTATCCTGGACGGCCATCACCGGGTGGCGGCAGCGCGGGAACTGGGCCGCGACATCATCAGTGCCCGAATTGTCGAACTGCTGCCGGCAAAACAGACCCTGGAAAATCAGCTCTATCTGGAAAAGATCAACTTTCGGGACCAGGCAGGTCTACTCAAATCCATCAACCTGACCGAACTTGACCAGTATCACCACCTGGAACTGCAGATTCGGGAACACCAGGCCTGGCTGTCTGAACAAGACAACACCGACACGACCTACCAGCAGGCCGCCTCGGACTGGTACCAGACCATTTACCAGCCCCTGGTTACCATAATCGGTGCCAGCAAACTTGCCGCAGCGTTTCCAGGGCGAAGCGATGATGATCTGTACCTGTACATTTCCACCCACCAGTGGAATGACTCCAGATCCCGGCAATACGGTATCGGCATTGACAAGTTAATCCCCCGCGACATGGAGGCGTTTAGAAAAAAGATGGCCGAGATAAAGAAAAACGAATACCCGGACATGAAACAGGAAATCACCTTTTTTATACTCCTCAATGTGGACGGCAGGCAGGAGCGGAAAATCATTGACCGCCTGATGCAGTTGGAACCGGTGCGGGAGCTGCACTCCGTGCACGGCGCCATTGATATCATTGTTAAAGTGATGCTGCAGCGGGAACTTATCTCCTCGGATGCGGAACTGATCTCTCAGTTTACCCACGGCAATGTCCGCACCCTCAAAGGGGTCCTCTCCACCCAGACCCTGATCCCCGGCCTGTCCCGCTTCAAAGAAGTCCCCTACTGCCTGCCGGGAAAATGAACCGGGCGGATCTTGCATTTGACAGGGACCATATCTGGCACCCCTACACCTCCATGACCAGGCCGCTGCCGGTGTATCCAGTGGCCTCGGCTGCCGGAGTACGGATAAAACTTGATAACGGCCGTGAACTGATCGACGGCATGTCCTCCTGGTGGGCGGCCATCCACGGCTATAATCATCCGGTACTCAATGCGGCCCTCCGGGAACAGACGGAAAAAATGTCCCATATCATGTTCGGCGGTCTGACCCATAGGCCGGCCGTGGAGCTGTGCCGACTGCTGGTTGACATCACCCCGAAGGAGCTGAACAAAGTCTTTCTTGCCGACTCCGGTTCCGTGGCAGTAGAAGTCGCGCTTAAAATGGCCCTGCAATACCAGTATGCCCGTGGCAATCCGGAGAAACACCGCCTGCTCACCATTCGCGGCGGCTACCACGGAGATACCTTCCATGCCATGTCCGTCTGCGATCCGGTCACCGGCATGCACTCCATTTTTTCCGCCCCCCTTCCGCAGCAGCTGTTTGCGCCCCGCCCTGAATGCCGCTTTACCGATGACTGGCAACAGGATGACTGCAGCAAGATGGAAAAACTGCTTACACGGCATCACCGGGAAATTGCCGCCGTCATCCTGGAACCCATTGTCCAGGGTGCAGGCGGTATGTGGTTCTATCATCCCCGGTACCTGCAGGAACTGCGTGCACTCTGCGACCGGTTTGACGTCCTGCTCATCTTTGATGAAATTGCAACCGGTTTCGGCCGCACCGGCGAGTTGTTTGCAGCAGAACATGCCGGGGTGAGACCCGATATTTTATGCCTGGGCAAGGCCCTTACCGGCGGCTGTCTCACCCTGGCCGCCACCCTGACCACTGAAACAATCGCCCGGACAATTTCAGACAGGGATCCCGGCGTCTTCATGCACGGCCCCACCTTTATGGCCAATCCGCTGGCCTGCAGCGTAGCCGTTGCCTCCATAAAGCTGCTGCTGCAGAATAACTGGAAAACCACTATTCAAACAATCGAGCAGCAGCTCCAACAGGAACTGGAACCGGCCCGCAACCTGCCCCGGGTCTCCGACGTCCGTGTCCTTGGAGCCATTGGTGTCATCGAGATGACGCAGCCGGTGAACATGGCTGCATTACAGGAATTTTTTGTAGAACGTGGGGTCTGGATCCGCCCCTTCGGCAAACTCATCTACCTGATGCCGCCCTACATCATCAAACAGGATGAACTGACACAACTGACCTCTGCTGTCATCGACGCCGTCCGGCATCCTCAAACCGGCACGACCAACCCATGACTGTTGAGTCCTCCGAAAACGATTTGCATCTCCACCCCTGTAACCTAACCCTGAACCCTGATAAAAAACCATGCAGGTAAAAAACACCAACGTCAACAAAATCATTCTTCTTCTCATGGTGGTGGCAATTTCCGCCCTGTTTTTTACCATGATCCGCCAATTCCTGATGTCGATTTTCATGGCCGGACTGTTTTCCGCCATGGTCAGCCCTATCCATCAATGGCTCACCACCCGGCTCGGTGGCAAGGAGAATCTGGCCTCCATCCTGACCATTTCAGGAATTGTCTTCCTGGTGCTGATTCCCCTGAGTATTCTCATCGGGGTGGTTGCCGGGCAAGCGGTCCATGTCGGCCAGTCGGTTACGCCCTGGGTGGAATCCTTTGTCAAAGAACCCGGCGCCATGACCAAATTTCTGGAAAAAATTCCCTTTTATGACGAAATTATCCCCTACCGGGACATGATTCTCGAAAAGGCGGGACAGGCCGTAGGCATGATCTCCAATCTTATCATCAACTCACTCTCCTCCATGACCATGATGACGGTCAATGCCCTGTTCAGCGTGGTGATCATGCTCTATACCATGTTCTACTTCCTCACCATGGGCAACGTCCTGCTGGAAAAAATATTATTCTACCTGCCCCTGGCCCATCATGATGAAACGCGGCTGCTGCACCGCTTTACTTCCGTGGCAGGTGCCACCATGAAATCCACCCTGATCATCGGTATTCTCCAGGGAAGCCTGTGCGGATTTGCCTTTTTTCTGGCCGACATCCAGGGAGCGGTCTTCTGGGGTACGGTGATGGCGGTGATGTCTATTATACCGGCATTCGGCACAGCCATTGTCTGGGGACCTGCCCTGGCCATCCTGGCCCTGAAAGGAGAGTTCAGCGGCGTTATCATCCTGGCCGTGATCTGCGGCGCCGTAGCCGGCAACCTGGACAACCTGCTCCGCCCCCGGCTGGTGGGCAAAGACACGGAGATGCATGATTTATTTGTCTTATTCGGTACCCTGGGCGGCATTGCCATGTTCGGTATCCTGGGTATTATCATCGGGCCCATTATCTCGGCCCTGTTCATTACCATCTGGGAAATCTACGGCGACGCCTTTAAAGAGTACCTGCCCGATGTCGGTCGACTGACACCCCGGGAAGATGATGAGGAGAACTGACTCGCCAACAAACATGGCATATCCTGTGGCACCAACCTCTTACTGCCTGAAAAAAGCAGTTTACTCTTATATTTTTTGCCAATTGTTTGTACCATCATGAGTCGGGACTCTTCATCAATCAGGTGTAAGCGCTCCATGAACATCCATGAACGCTTATATCAGGCAACATCTTTACTGCTGCCAATCATTCAATTACTGCATTACCGCCGAAAACGGCGCGTAACTTACCAGGCATACGACAGATGATAAAACGACAGACCAGACGACTGGAGCGAAAGAGAAGAACTTCCAGCCGATACCTGCCCAGAAAGAATCGATTCCTGCAGGCCCACACTATCATCTCCACTGCATCATCCATCCCTGTGCCGGAAGTCCATGCCAAAACAACTGAGCCGGTCCATCTCCAGCCTCCTCTCCCGGATGAGTATCGCGCAGAAAAACCGGCAGAGAGACAGGGACGGCACCGTTCCCGCAGCAGAAAGGAAAAATGGAAAACAGCCAACTTTGTTGTTGAGCCGGAGACCGGCAAGTGCCGCTTCCATGACTTCGACCTTCCTGTGCCACTCATGCACGGTATTGCCGATCTTGACTTCAAATACTGTACTCCCATCCAGGAAAAGGCCCTGCCCCATGTACTTGCTGCCAGGGATCTTATCGGCAAGGCCAGTACCGGCACCGGAAAGAGTGCGGTTTTTCTGATCGGCATATTCAGCAGACTGCTCAGGGAAAAAAATCCCCAACGGCGTAAGGGCTGGCCCCGGGCCCTGATTATCGCCCCCACCCGGGAACTGGTCATCCAGATTGCCAAGGATGCCAGGGCCATTGGGAAATACCTTCACCTGCGGGTTGCGGAAGCCTATGGGGGGACGGATTACGAACGACAGCGACGAAATATCAGTGACAGGCCGGTGGATATCCTGGTGGCCACCCCGGGACGCCTTCTGGATTTTTCACGGCAGCGCTTTGTCCAGCTGGGTAAGGCCGGCATCATGGTCATAGACGAGGCCGACAGGATGCTGGACATGGGCTTTATCCCGGATGTACGCTCCATCATCTACAAAACACCGCCCAAAGAAAAACGGCAGACCATGCTCTTTTCCGCAACCTTTACCGACGAGGTCAAAAGACTGGCCGCCCAATGGTCCATCAAACCGGTTACCATTGAAACCGAGACTGAAGATGTGGCGGTAAAAACGGTAAAAAAGATCGTCTACATGGTCACCAGATCCGAAAAATACCTGGTGCTCTACAATCTCATCACCGGAGAGGACCATGAGCGTATCTTGATCTTTGCCAATATGAAACGGGATGTGAACAGGCTCTATGACCGGTTGCGCAGAGACGGCATCAACTGTACCATGCTCTCCGGCGATGTCCCCCAGAACAAACGAACGACCCGTCTGGAAAATTTCCGCAGCGGCAGGGTTCAGGTCCTCGTTGCCACGGATGTTGCAGGCAGGGGCATCCATATCAATGGAATCAGCCATGTGATCAACTATACCCTGCCCTATGAGCCGGAAGATTACGTCCACCGCATCGGTCGGACCGGCCGAGCAGGAGCGGAAGGAATCTCCATCAGTTTTGCCGATGAAGAGAGCTCTTTTTATCTGCCGGAAATTGAGGAGTATATCGAGGAACAACTCCCCTGCATTCAACCCGATGAATCCCTGCTCACCCCGCTGCCGCGCAGAAAACAGCAGGGGACAGGAAAAAAGAAAAAACAGTAAGCACTCCATGAACACCGAGCTGTCAGCTGCGTTGCACTTCGAACAGCGCCATGCCCTCGACGATTTTGCAAGAGGCTTAGGGTTCGGTTAATCCTTTACCGGGTAAGCTCCTCAATCTCTTCCTCGCCCTTCATCGAAATTTCTTTTATCTCTTTTGCCTCATGATCCATTTTCTTCAGATCAACCATTCGAATCCGGCTGTTCGCATACGTCCGAAAAAAGAACTGTCTGGCCTTGAGGTCACTGGCTGTTGTCCAGAGCGTGTAATCGGCTAAAATATTTCCGTGCTCGTCTTTTTCGTGGTCCCGCGCTGCTCCCTTGGGGATATCGAAGTTGTTTAAAATATGAAATGCCTCTATGACGGCATCACGACCGGTTTTTGACGGCAGCGCGGAATGGCTGAACGCAACTGCTCGAACGAAGCGGGAAGGAGGCGTAAAATCGCCCGGGAGTCCGAGCATCCCGGATCCCTGGCCCAAAGGGGTTAACTTGACGGGACCAAGCTGTACCGGCGGAACATTGGAAAGAGAAAAGTTCACATAATTCCGCAGGTTCGTCATATGCCAGTCAAAGGCCGGTGAATTGGTCACAACACCCAGAGGGTTGTCATGGATATTGAGCTTGCCGCCAACATATTCAATCACAATGGACTTTCCGGAACTATCATGGACAACATAATGGACCGGTGGAGTAAAGCCCCAGGCCTCGAAAACAACCTCAGGCACCACAATTTTTGCTGCATTTTCCTTCACCTCTTCAACAGTGGCGAAGTTTTCGAGTATCCAGGAACCTATCTCCCAGGGAGCAATGGTTTTATCGGCATCAGCCGCCTGATAATCCATGTATTTGGCAGTGCCCGGAAAATAAAATAAGCCAATGGCCAGACCCTTTTCGTTAAAACCGTCAAAAATGAACGGCATCTCAACGCCGTTGGCACCGACGCTTGCGTATCTGGACGTCCATTTCAATCCATCCTTGCCGTCGGGTGTGGTTCCAGTACGACTGTAGCCACGGGGAACCACAATAACGTCTGAGTTGATATCAACCGCAAATTCCATGGTTCGCGCATGGATGACACTCCCGTCTTCTGCGGTGAGGCGGATACCGGTGCAGGCATTTGCCGGGCCGTGCATCAGAATGAGCAACGCACAAGCGGTACCTATCAGTAAAGATTTGAGACCATTTTTCTTCTTCATATATCCTCCCTGGGCTTAACTGTTAGCAATCATAGATACATTTATTTACTGCAACAACTTTCAAAACGTAAGCGCTTCATTAACCACACTCTTGACATGATAACACTTCGGAATGTAAGCGTTTCAGGAACCCCCTGCTGTGCGTGATCAAGGCTCCCGATAATACCCTTGTATATCTGGGGACTTGAGCGCGTGCAGCAGGGGGTTCATGGAGCGCTTACGTTATTTTAGATCTTTGATTTCAACCTTACAGTGACCGGGCAGCCCATACTCCCTGCAGCAGAAGAAAAATAACAGGGAAACCGGAGTTGTTATCAGCAACGAATTCATACGGCCCCATATCAACCCCTGCCCCCTGCGGCCTCTCAATACCGTCAAAATCAATCGCAGGCGTATCCACCGGGTTCCCTGCATCGATGCACGGGGACTGGGCTGTCAGATGATAGTCATCCCTGCCGATATCAACCAATAAAGGATTGATGTTCAGCATGCTGTCGCCTGCCGGAGTTGAAAAACCGTTCCCCCAAAAGAGGGTGTGATTAAATGAAAAATTCAGAGCAAAAGGGCCTGTGGTATAATTCCGCACATTGGTGACAGTGCTGTTCACCATCTGGTTGTCACGGTTATCACGTTCCACATTAAATAAATATTCTCCATCGTTAAAGAGGCAGTTGATAAAACTGTTGTCGTAGGTGTCGGAGTTTCTATCGTAATAATGAAAGCGAATCATATACGTCGCATGCTCAAAGATACAGTTTTCAAACACAGTATCACTGCCGGCCCATTGAGCGCCGTCGTCTTCACCTGTGTCAAAAAAGGCGACTGCATTTATTCCGCCTGTTACCCGGCAATTTCGAAAAATATTTTCAGATGCACCGTCACGTACAACCAGGCCTATATCTGAATCCAGGGCAATGCACTGCAAAAACAGATTGTTTCGGCTGCCCCTGTGCCGTACATAAAAGGCACCTGAAAGGTTTTTGCCGGTACTGTTGGCGACAAAATTGTTCCGGCAATCCCCCTTAAAGCCGATTCCGTGTCCACCATGGTCAAGCTCACCGACACGTTCTGCGTAACTCCCGGTTATTGTATTATTGTCGCCGCTGACGATTATATAATAATCCATGGCGCTGTGCTCAGTGGAGTTATCGTCACAGTATACTTTACATGTATCAACTGTATTGTCATCACCAACTATGGAGATGCCTTCTGCCGCGGCATTATAGACAATGCATCTCCTGATGGTGTTGTGGTTTGCCAGAGAGCCGAAGACAATTCCTCTGCCGCTGTAACTGTCGTTTCTGTCGCCAAGATGCATGGCAATAATATTTTCGACGCTCAGATGTTCTGCACCCCAGGCATACAGCCCATAAACATAATTTTGCATTTGAAAATTCTTCACCACAACATATTGCCTGGAATGAAGGGTGATACCTGTGCCGGTCGTGCGGTCGCCGCCATCCAGGAGGGGCATAACCGCCGGATCAACAATAACAGTATCCGGATACTGCCAGCCTGAATCCGGATTGTCGCCGGGAACAGTCCTGTATCCTTCAAAAACAATGGGGGCTTCAACCGTTCCGTCAACCGACATCACCACATGTTCAGCTCCGTAATTTCCGGCTTTAACGTAGACTGTATCCCCGGGAAGGACTTTGTCCGTACTGTATGAAATTGTTCGCCATGGATTCTCTTCAGACAAGCCGTCATTACTGTTATCCCCTGAAGTGGATACGTAATAATCGGCAGCAGCTGCAGTGTGCAGGAATAGAGGTATGCAGAAGAGTGTCAGGAAAAAATAAAGTTTACATTGTATTGCACTTTTCAAATTATCACCCATAACTCAGCAAGATAATACTATTTTCTGGAAGGTCTACCCGGTGGTTTAGGCCGCGTGTCTCGTCCGGTAATCTTCTCAAATATCATGGTTGACCGCACCCGAATCTGAACTTCGATCTATTATTTTTTCTTTTTATAACAGAATATTGTAACCTTGACTGAAAGTTGGCTGAGTTTCATACGTAATCAGATATTAAATAGTATTGTGTCCCCCGAAGTTAGCAAATTTACAAAGAGACGGATACTGTTTTCTGTCATCTTGTTATCAATAGAGAGATTGCCGCCCTTCGAGCAATTTTGAGATTTGGAAACCGGAAATTTCCTTGATAACTGGTGTCAAACAGCCAACAGAAGGCGTTTTGAACTGCTTAAGGCTTTTGTCAAAACCATCAAAAGGCACAGGCATCGTCTGCTGCTGTTTGTGGACAAGAGGTTGACAAATGCTATTGGTGAGGGACTTAACATAATTCTCAAAATAGTTAAAAATCGAGCCAGTGGATTCCGTACCTTGGATGCATTTACCGATATTATTTACCTCACTGTCGGTGGTGACATGGACATTCCTGGACAGATTCCGGCTCGTTTCCGGGCCACATAAGATTGCAGTCAAACAATGAAGCCTCCGACATTAGCGAGGAAGGTGCTGTTTGGGAAATTCGAATATCGCCGACTTTACTTATCATAGAAGCCTCCGATGTACTCTTTTAATTCCTCTGCCAGGGGTGAATAGCTGGTAATCAGCGAGTAGTCAAAGCTCAGGTTGTTGAAATACTGCATTACCAGAGCATGGTTGTGGTGATAGCCGGGAAAGATGCCGGCAAAAATGTATCCCCTCTCTTCGCAGGCCCCCACCGTTGCCGTGGCCCGGGGATCTTCGAGGTCGATGACCAGGTAGATCACATCCACCCGGGCAAGACAGTTTTTTCGTGTCGTATTGGCGATGATTTCCCCTGAATCCTCCCCTGCCTGTTCAAGGACGATCTCGGCAATATTGATCGACGGAACAATGGTGTCCCGGAGTCGGGTCATTGCCGCTGGTCCTGCTGCGGGAGCCTCCCGGTTTTGCTCAATCTCGACACCAATCCCGTGGTAGAGCCGGGTGATCATCTCGAGGTGGTGGTCCGGCAGGAAAAGACGTGGCGTTTTAAGGGTGGTCAAGGGTTTGTAGCTGATGATCGTCGATTCCCGCTGCCGTAGCCTGCGGTGAATTTGTTTAAATGACAGGTCGGCTCCGGCAAACCCCACCAGCAGTGCCACATCGGAAAAACCATGCGCGGCACAGATCTTCTGGGTGAACGCATGGTTGGTCACCGAATGGGCAAACATTCCCTGGT